>CALEEU010000100.1 GCA_937875975.1 uncultured Opitutia bacterium
TCTCTGAAGCCACCCTCGCGATGGCCGGCGCGGAACGCTACTTCCGCCTGCTCGACACGCCGCCGGCCTGGACCGACAAGCCGACGGCCGGCGAATGCCCGCCGCTCAGAGGCCACGTGGAGTTCCGCGATGTCTGCTTCGCTTACATCCCGGACCGCCCTGTGCTGCACGGGATCTCTTTTGGCGCCCAGCCCGGGCAAGTCGTGGCACTTGTCGGCCACACGGGCTCAGGCAAGTCCACCATCATCGGGCTGCTGGCGAAGTTCCAGCTGCCGCTCACGGGCCAGGTGCTGGTCGACGCCCATGACCTCGCCGATATCCGCCAGGAGACCCTACGTCGTCAGATGGGCTTCGTCTTCCAGCAAAACTTCCTCTTTGCGGGCACGATCGCGGAGAACGTCAAGTCGGCCCGTCCTGACGCGACCGACGAGGAGATCCGGCAAGCCTTCCGCGACCTCGACTGCCTCGACCTGATCGAAGACCTCCCCGCCGGCATCCACACGCCCTGCTCCGAGAAGGGACGCGGTCTCTCGATGGGGCAGCAGCAGCTCGTCGCCTTCGCCCGCGCGTTGCTAGCCAACCCGCGTATTCTCGTCCTCGACGAAGCCACCAGCGCGGTCGACACGCTCACGGAAGCCCGACTTCAGGTCGCCCTCGCCCGCCTGATGAAGGGCCGCACCTGTTTCGTGGTGGCCCATCGCCTCAGCACGATTCGGCGAGCCGACTGCGTCATCGTCCTCCATGAAGGACGTATCGTCGAACGCGGCACGCATGAAGAACTGCTCGCGCTGCAAGGAGCCTTTGCGGGATTACACCGCGACTTCCTCAGCTCGACGACCTGACCACGCCTACTTGGCCGCAGGGTCAGCGCCGAAGTTCGGCCGACGAGGCTTGGCCTTCTCTTCCGACTTAACCGGCGTCTTCGGGTCGAGCAGGCTCGTGGGAAACGCCGCGGCGATACCTTGGGTCCGAACGCTCGCGTAGAGATCGCCGAGGGGGGATTTGCGGAAAGTTTCGACCTGCAGGCTCTGATAAGTGACCACACCGTCATTGGGCTTCACCGCCAAGGATACCTCCAGCCGCACCGCTTGGCTGATCGGACCACCCGAGAATTTGACATCGTTCCGACCTCCGAGCGTGACGAGAGCGAGCCCCTTCGGATCTTGGTGCACCGGCACGGTCCAGGTCTCGGCGGCGCCCAAGCCAGGAGGCAGCATGAACAGGACCGTACGAACCGGACCACCGGGGTTCCCCGGGTAGACGAGCCGACGACGAAGCAGCGGCCAATAACGGCGACCCTGTTCATCGACCACTTCGACGCCTCCAGGACCGTCGACGACCAGCACGCGCTCTTTCAGGAAAGCGGTTTCGGCCGGAGTCAGTTCAGCCTGCACGGCACCGGAGCGACGGACGGGGCCTTCATCGACAGCCACCTCCGCCGAGACGAGCACCACGAGGTCGACTGGACCGGCCACGCGGTGATCAATCCAGCCAATGACGCCATAGGGGATGACCGTCATGGCTGCAGCGAGGAGCAGACCTCCGCCCAATGCCTTCGGGAATTCATAGCGGGCCAGCAAGGCCGTCATCAGCGCCGCACCGGCGAAGCCCGCCGCATGCACTGAGATATCCGTACCGAGGGTCCACTGGGCCATCTGAAAGTCGTCGGCATACCCGAACCAGCGGACCCGGAAGAACATCGCAATCACCCAAAGGGTGCCGGCGGTGGCTCCGATGAGCGGAGCGTAACGCGGACCAGTACGCTCATAGACCTTGGAGAGCAGCGCCGACAGCAGTGCCGCGAAAAGCCCGCCGAAGAAGGCAGTCTTCAACGAAGCCACGCCCGTGAGGGCGGCGGCGATCACAAGGAACGCCCATGTGAACCAATAGGTCCGGGCGTAAGTGTTCATTCCCCGACAATCGTACCGGGAGGAACGATGGCGCCCTTCTTGACGACGATCACGCCATCACGGACAAACAAAGCGTCGGTCTCCCATTTCTCAGGCAGGCCAGTCGGTGCGAGGCGACAGCCGGCGCCGATGCGCGCGTTCTTGTCGATGATGGCATTACGGATAAGGCAGTTGGGGCCCACGCCGACATCAGGACGCCCGAGGGAGTGGTTCTTCGCGAGGTCATGCGGACGTTCGAAGGCATCAGCACCCATCATCACCACATTCTCGAGGCGGGAGCCGCCGCGGATCACCGAGCGCACGCCGATGACACATCGGCTTAGCTCGGAGTCGTCGACAATCGCGCCGTCAGCCATCAGGACGCGCTGCGAGCGAGCGCCGTTGAGCTTGGCCGGAGGCAGGTAACGGGAATGGGTATAGACCGGATTCTGGCCGTCGAAGAAATCAAACGGAGGTACCGGGTCGGTGAGGGTAAGGTTACATTCCCAGAACGAGCCGACGGTGCCAATATCCTCCCAGTAACCGTCAAAAACGTAGGCCATCATCCGCTTTGAGGCGAGCAGGCCAGGGATGACTTCCTTGCCGAAGTCGGTCTGGGCCGGGTCGGCCAGCGCCTCGCGCATGACCTTGCCGGAGAAAAGGTAGATGCCCATCGAGGCCAGGCAGTAAGGCGTATCAGATTTATCGGACAGGCGGGCGCGGGCGTTACCGCCGAGGACAAGGGTCGAGATGACCGCCGGATCCTTCGGCTTCTCGACGAACTCCACGATCCGGAGGTCCGCGTTGACGCGCATGACACCGAGGGCGCTGACCTGGTCGGAAGGCATGGCCTTGGCGGCGATAGTCACGTCGGCGGCGTTCTCGATGTGCTGGCGCGCGAGTTCTTCGAAATCGAGCCGGTAGAGCTGGTCGCCGGAAAGGATGAGGACCAGGTCCTCGTCCTTAAGGTTATAGTGATGGAGGTTCTGCCGGACCGCGTCGGCCGTACCCTGATACCAGGTCTCCTTGTCACCCGTCTGTTCGGCGGCGAGGATGTCGACGAAGCCGCGACCGAAGCCGTCGAACTTATAGGTCTGCTGGATGTGCTTGTGAAGGGAGGCCGTATTGAACTGCGTCAGCACGAAGATCTGGTTGAAGCCGGAGTTAAGGCAGTTGCTGATCGGGATGTCGACCAGGCGGTAGTTGCTGGCGAGCGGGACGGCCGGCTTACAGCGATCCTTGGTCAGGGGGTAGAGGCGGGAGCCACGGCCGCCCCCCATGATGATGCTGATGACGCGAGGGAGGGAAGGCATGGGGGGATGACCTACCTTCCCTCCGGTCGCCCGTGCCCTCAAGCGGAAAAGGGCGAATGGCGGCTTGAAGGCGGCGCCGTGACGGGGTTGCATCGCCCTTCGCATGGCCTTCGCCTTCCACATCCTCGGCACGAGCAGCTCCGGCAACTGCTCCCTGCTGGAGGTCGGCGGGGTGCGCGTGATGCTGGACGCGGGCTTCCAAGGCCCCCGCCTGGAAACATCCTTGCAGAAGCTAGGCATCGAGGCGCGCGCCCTGGACGCCGTCTTCATCACCCATGAGCACTCCGACCACTGCATCGGCCTGCCCTACCTTCTCCGGCAGAATCCCCGGCTGAAAGTCTTCGCCAACCGCGAGACCGGCCGACGCATCAAGGATTCGCTCAAGTCGCAACCCGATTGGCAGCTCTTCGAGACCGGCACCACGTTCGAGTTCAAAGGCCTGCAGGTGACCTCGATCCCGATCCCGCACGACGCCGCCGACCCAGTCGGCTTCGCCTTCGATCTACCCGCCGAAGACGCCCGCCCCGCCAAGCGGCTGACCTGGCTGACCGATCTCGGCCACGCCACGCCGGTCGTGAAACACCACGTCGCCCTGGCTGACATCCTGGTGCTCGAGGCGAACTACGACGATGAGATGCTCGATCTCTCCAAGCGGCCGGCCTCGCTCAAGCAGCGTATCCGCGGCAACTTCGGACATCTCTCGAACGTGCAGACCAAGGACCTCCTCCTCGGCCTGCGTGAATGGCAGACGACGGAGCTCTACCTCGGGCACCTCAGCAAGGAGTGCAACCGCACCATCATCGTCGATGCCCTCATGAACGAGGTGCGCGACCGGAAGACCGACCTCCGCATCACGGTGGTCGACCCCCTGGAAGATAATCCGATCAGCCTTTGGTAAGGCCTACTTCTTTGCCGGCACGGGCACTTCGTCGTCGGCGGCAGGCGCGGGTGGCGGAGCAGGCACAGCGCCCGTCGCACGGATCACGGCGCTCTCAGCGACCGACTTCGCCAGGCGCTTGACCGCGGCGCCGCAGATCGTCGAAGGCGGGTTCAGGTCCTGCGCGGCAAGCCAAGCGGTGAGCGCAGCGGCTTCGGCTCCGTCTTTCTCAAGTTTTTCAGCGGAATCAATCAGGCCCGAATAAGCGCCCACCCGGGAGGAAATATCGGCGCGCGTCTTCGCCAGCACGAGGTCATCCGATTCGGACTTATAGGCGTCCACGATGACGTCCCATGCGAGATACGGGTTGTTCTCCGTGAACAAGACGCTGGCTTTCTGGATCTTGAAATCGAGCTCGCCGATTCGCCCGATGACCTTGAGGAGCTTCGCGGAACGCTCTTTGTCCTGGGCAAGGGCTAGGCCGAACGGAACCTTATTGTTATAGATGTCTCGCCACTTCGCATCAGCGAACAGGCGGTCGAATTGCGGGACCATCTGGGCCATGGTGTCCTGACGGCTGACCACTTGGGTCGCGAAGTCCTTCACGCCGGGATTCTGGGGCCAGATCTTGGCGGCGCGCTCGAGGGCGGCCTCGGCCTTAACCGTGTCACCGGCCAAGGCGGCTCCTTTGGCGGAAAGCAGGGACATGTTCGAGGCGTTCATCGCGTTGGTGACCTTCGAAAGGATCGGGGCGCCCGGGAAGTCGCGCGCGCGGCCGCGGACCTTGTTGACGTAGCCCTCGACGTTGCCGAGGTCGCGCTCGTCGCCAAGCCGCTGCAATTCGCGGAGATCCTTCCAGAGGGCAAGCATCTCACGCTTCTTCTCCTGCGGGTAGGACATCACGACCGGTTCGAACTCACCGAGGAAGAAGGTCTCCTGCAGCCGCTCAAAGGCGCCGTAGAGCTCGCCCTGCTTCACCAGGTCATCGACGGTCTGCATCCCTTTGGAGGTGTCCTTGATCGCCTCACGGGAGAGCATATCGAAGGATTCGAGGGTCGGCACGAAATCGGAGATGGGGAAGAACTCCTTCACTTCCTTCGCTCCGACGACGATATTCTGGCTGCCGCCCTTGAAGAGCACGCGGTAGAAAGAACTGGTGATCAGCGAGTGGCGATAGCGGCGGGCCATCAGGAAGGAGACCATCTGGGACTGGAACTCGATCTTCGCCTTGAGTCCGAGCGCCGTCATTTCCGCGTTGCGTGCAAGGATCTCGGCCTCCGTGCGGGCAACGTCCTTGACCTTATAGCCGAGCTCAGTGGTTCCACTGGAGGCCTTGCCGAGCGGCTTGGACTTGGACGATCCGTCCGAACGGGCGTCATTGGCCGCCTCGATATTATCCGCCCGGTTGATGATGATTCCCTCCTGCACCTTGCGCAGGGTATCCAGCTGGGCCTTGCTGACCTCGATCTGGCGGAACTCCTGCTTCATAATCCAGACCTTCTGGACCTGTGAAGCGATCGTCAGCGAGCTACCGGCGTCGATGTCGAACTCGGCGGCCTTGAAGAGCAGGTTAAAGGCCTCCTGTTGATTGCGATAGTAGTTCTCCTGGTTGATGGATTGGGCCGAAAGCAGGAGCTGAATCTGGTCCAGAAGAGCCACGTAGCGCTTCATGTCGCCGTTATCAGTCGGGGCGGCCAAGTAACGCTCGAAGCGGGCGCGGACGGCGCGGGAGTTGCCGAGGTTCATCGTCGTGCCCTTCCACTGCATGGTGCCGTTCTCCATGTCCACGGAGTCGCTGTTGACGTTAAAGATTCGGTCGACGCCACCCTCGGCGGTGGAACTCTTGTAGTCCCCGGCGGTGCCGTTGGTGTTGACGGTCGCGCCAGGCGGCGGGGCTTGGGCGAAACCGAGCACGGTGATCGCGCACCAACCGAAACAACCAAGGAGAGCATGACGCATGGCGAAAAAGTTCAGAAACGTTCGAGGGCTTCGACGACCAGGAGGTCGCGGGTGACGCGCAGCTTGCACTTGAAGCGCTGGCCGACCTCGAAGGAATCGGCGGAGCCGGCGGGCACGAAGACGGGGATACGTCCGGCGGGGCGGGTCGGGTCCTTCTCGATGGGCTTCACGGCGAGGATCCGCCCGCGGCCTTCGACGAAGGCGAGCTGCTGCTCGACCTGGCAGTCGAGCCGGTAGGAGTTGCCCTGGAGCGAGGACCAATCATTACGGTACTTCTCGACCGAGAAAGGCGTGAGGTCGGCGAATTTGCCGCCACCGCCCATGCGCGGAGCGACGATCGCGACGAGAATCACGATCACGACGACCGGGATACCGAGGGCGAAGAAGAGGGGGTTGATTTTCGACATGGAAATGGGCGGGGGCTGACCTCCGGCAATCCTAGGGAGGTTTGGGATTTGTTCCAGCGATTTCCCTTATATCCGAAATAACGCAGCCGGATGGGCCTAGGGGATTCAGCCTAGGCCTCAGTTCCAACGCTTCTGCTGGCAACCGTACACGACGAAACAGAACCCGACTAAGCCCTGGATCAACAGGACAGCCAAGCCTTCGGTGGTGCTGGCCACATAGGCGGTCTGATTGGGCATGCTGGCCGTATAGGCGTCGTAAAGCGGCTGTCCCATCATCGACTTCATGTAGCCGGACCAGCCCCAGTAGGAATTAATGAAAGGCCGGCAGACCCAGGTCAGCGCCGCGGGCAAGGCGAGCACCACGCCGGAGAGCGGCAACTGGAAGCCGACGAGGTAGATGGAGAGCAATGAGGACTTCTCCGGCGAGGTCAGCATCGCCGAGAAGCCGAGGCAGACGACGGACATGGAGACACAACTGGCCGCGAGGATCGCCAGCTGCTCCGCCCACGGCCCCGGGAAGTTACAAATCAACTTCACAAACAGGCACATCCAGACGCCTTGGAAGATCGCCACGAGCGAGACGAAGACAATTTTGGAGAACGCGTAAGCCCAAGGTCGCAGGCCGGTCATGCGCTCTTTCTCGTAGAGGATACGCTCGGCGGAGATTTCGCGACCGCCGTTATTCGCGCCCATGAGCGTGAGCAGGATGACCTGGAACATGATCAGCCCGGCGGCGAGGCCGGCGAGCTGGGCGTTGGACATCTGAATCTTCAAGGCCTGCTGCACTTCCGCCATGGAAGCCGTATTGCGGTCCATCGGGATCTTCAGGACGTCCCAGACGCCATCGAGATTGAAGATGATGACGAGAAGAGGGAAACCGAACGTGATCGCCAGCGTCAGGCCGAGGTAGCCGGTATCGCGGAAGAAGAGCTTGAGACGACGAGAGAGCAGCGTCGTGAACTGCGACACGCCGCCAGGCACGGACGGTTCGGGCAGCGGTTCGACTTCGACCGGCGCGCCGACCTTGGCCACGGCGACCTCGTACGAATCCTGGTGCTCGGCCTGATGGATGGCCCAGCGGTCGCGCCACGTAGCGAGGTCTGAGGCGTTCAATACCTCATAGAGGCGAAGTCCATCAGGGATGCCGAAGTAGCCGAGTAATTCATCGGGCGAGCCTTG
>CALEEU010000101.1 GCA_937875975.1 uncultured Opitutia bacterium
CGACGACATCGTCCTGACCCCCCACCTGGGACCGGACCGGCGCTGGGAGTTCTGAAGCCTGCGGCCTCAGGCCCCATCGCCCGTCGAGCCGGCGCAATCAAGGCTCGTCTCCGTACGCGTCTTGCCGCTTAGGCTCTAATCCATGGGAAGTTTCCGTTCCGCCTGGCTAGCCACCGTCCTCAGCGTCGTGGCATATTCGTTCACCGGCCTGCAGGCCGCGGAACCGGTGACCACCTCGTCGATCCGTGAACGCGGCCTGGTCTCGCCCGGCGACAGCGCCCGATTGGCGGCGGTCATGGCGAAGGCCCGTCGGGGCGAAGAGATCTGCGTCGCCGCCATCGGCGGCTCGATCACCGCCGGCGGCCTGCAGACCAAGGAACCGAAGAACCGCTATGTCGCCCGCGTCGCCGCATGGTTCACCCAGACCTTCCCCCAAGCCAAGGTGAAGTTCGTCAACGCCGGCATCGGTGGGACGAATTCCCTCTACGGCGCCATGCGCGTCCGGCGCGATGTCCTCAGCAAGCAACCGGACCTGGTCATCGTGGAGTATGCGGTGAACGACAACCACCCCGTGCCGATGTTCTGGAGTACTTACGAAGGCGTCCTGCGTCAGATCCTCCGGGAACCGCAGCAACCCGCCGTCGTGCAGCTGTTCTTCATGCAGCGCAAGGGTGAGAACGCCCAGGAGACCCAGCACATGCTCGGCCGCCATTATGACCTGCCGATGGTCAGCTTCCGCGACGCTTGGTGGCCGGAAGTCTACGCCGGTCGTGTCCAGTGGGAGACGATGTACGCCGACGTGGTGCATCCGAACGACACCGGCCACATCCTCGCCTCGGAACTGCTGATCGCCCTCCTCCAACGGGTTAAAGACCAGCCAGCTCCCGCCGCCATTTCGACGACGCTGCCCGCGCCGATGATCTCCGACCTTTTCGTCGACTGCCGCTACGCTCAATACGCGGATCTGCAGCCGACCGCGAATCGCGGTTGGAAGCGAACCGCGGACGGCCACCGCTGGGAAAGCCCGGCCGCGGGCGGTACGATTGAGTTCGGTTTCGAAGGCGAGCTGCTCTTCCTAGGTTACGAAATCGACGCGGCCGCTGAGCCACTGGCTACTTACCGGATCGATGGAGGCAGCCCCCGTTCGCTGAAGCGTAACCCTAACCGACTCCCCCTGGCGGAGGGACTGACCCCAGGCCCACACCGGATCCTCATCGAGTATGCCGCCAGCCAGCCGGACCCTGCCGGCTCCCGCGTGCAGATCTGGTCGATGGGTGCCGCTGGCAAGACCCGCTAAAGGGTACCGGGGGAATCGTCGGCCCGAGGGCCGTCCCTTGCTGGGAATTAGAGGCGAAAGCAGCGCCTTAAAAAGGTAATAATTAACTCCTGAGAGGGGAACAACCCGCCGGGACAGCCTATCTTATGTCGTGTTCGACCCAATCCGGCTTTCCCTCCGTCCTTTTGCCCTTTAATTCATACCGACCCCTTCCCCATGCGTAAGCCCTTCTTGGCGCTCCTGCCCTTCCTCGTAACCGCTTCCTACGCGGCCGAAGAGAAAGTCGAGTTCAACCGCGACATCCGCCCGATCGTCGCCGAAAACTGCTTCCACTGCCACGGCCCGGATCCTGGCACCCGTAAGGTCGGCCTGCGTCTCGATACCGAAGCGGGCTTCTTCGCGCCACGCATCGATAAGAAAGGCCATGAAGAGCCGCCGACTGTCATCAAGGGCCAGCCGGACAAGAGCA
>CALEEU010000102.1 GCA_937875975.1 uncultured Opitutia bacterium
ATCTCCACCAAGCTGACCAACGGCGACAACGAGGTCGTGATGATCTCGCAGTCCGGCATGTCGATCCGCTTCCACGAATCCGACGTCCGCTCCATGGGTCGCGACACCACCGGCGTCGCCGGCATGAGGCTCGACACGGGCGACCAGGTAAAGGCGATGGAAGTCGTCGATCCGGCCTGCACGCTCCTCGTCGTCGGCATCGACGGTATCGGTAAGCGCACGCCCTTCGATGATCCTGAGACCAAGGAGCCGGTCTATCGTAAGCAGACCCGCGGCGGCAAGGGCGTCATCGCCATCTCTACCGAAGTCGGCGTCGCCGGCGCCCTCAGCGTCCAGGAAGAGGACGAGGTCATGCTCCTCACCAAGGGCGGCCAGTCCATCCGCACCAAGGTGTCCGACATCCGCTGCACGGCGGGTCGTAATACCAAGGGCGTCCGCGTCATGCGTCTCAAGGAAGGCGAGTCGCTCCTGGGCATCTCCAAGGTCGAGCGTTCGGACGAAGAGGAAGAGAACGCCGCCAAGCCGCAGGCCTGATCCGGCTGACTGGCCAAGCAGAAGGGGCGCCTGGTGGCGCCCCTTTTTTTGTGCCCTGACGGACTGCTTAGGCCCGTTCCAGCGCCGCGATGCACTCGACGTGCCGGGTCTGCGGGAAGAGGTCGAACGGACGCACCGAGACGACCTTCCAGCCCTTGGCGCAGAGATACTTCACGTCGCGCGCCTGGGTGTCGGGCGCGCAGCTGACGTAGACGATGCGGCGCGGGCCGAACGCGTGCAGCTGGTCGAGGAAGGCTTCGTCGCAACCCTTGCGGGGCGGGTCGACGATCACGGCGGACTCATGGCCTTCGACGGGGATCTTCTTGAAGATCGATTCCGCGGAGCCGGCGATGAAGCGGCAGTTCAGGAAGTGGTTGAGCGTGGCGTTCTCGGCGGCCTTGCGGGCGGCCTCGGCGCTGACCTCGATGCCGTTGACGGAATCGAAGAGGCGGGCGCCGGAAAGGGCGAAGAGGCCCGAGCCGCAATAGGTGTCGACGAGGTGCTTGGCGCCGGATTCATGCGCGAGCTTGATGGCGTGGCCCACGAACTGCTCGAGCACGGAGGGATTGTTCTGGAAGAACTCGCCGGCCAGGAACTTCAGCTGCACTGCGCCGACCTTCTCGGTGACGACCTGGCGGGAGTCGGTGACGACGCCTTCTTCGCAATCGCGGAAGAGCAGGGTGGCACCACGTTCGAAGCGGCCAGGGTTGGACTTGATGTCCTTGCGGGAACGGGCGAGGGCGGAGTTGATGGCGTCCGTCGCGATCGGGCACTTCGGCACGTCGACGACGCGGCGGGAGGTGCCGGCGGCGAGGAAGCCGATCGGGAAGTCCGCGCGGCGCGGGGTCATGAAGTGCGGGGTGATCTTGGAGCGGTAGCCGTACTGCTTCGGCGAAGGGTGGCAGGCGTCGACCTTCGTCTTGATACCGCCGAGGCGCTCGAAGGCCTCCGCGACCTGCTTCTGCTTCCACTCGAGCTGCTGCGGGTAGGCGAGGTTCTGGTATTGGCAGCCGCCGCATTCGCCGAACAGGTCGCAGCGAGGCTGGACGCGGTGGGGCGAGGGGACGACGACGCGGACGAGGTCGCCACGGGAGAAGTTGGCGGCGTTGTGCCAGATGCGGGCCACGACCTTCTCGCCGGCCAGGGCGCCGGCGATGAAGACGACCCAGCCGTCGACGCGGGCCACGCCTTCGCCGAGGTTCGTCAGGCTGGCGATCTCGACCTCGATTTCCTGATGGTAGGTGAACTTGCCCGGCCGGAACTTGGACGAGTCGGGTTTGCGGGACTGAGGTGGCTCGAATTCGGACATGCCGATAAAGTCCGTCTCTCGGGGTAGAGGTCGAGACTTATCCCTGCCGAAGGCCTATCCTTGCCCTTCGGCGTCCCTTGCTACTCACTTCGCCCGTGCCCGACGAGGTCATCCAGAGCCGACAGAATCCCCGCGTGCAGGCGTTGGCCCGCCTGCGCGACCGTGCCGAGCGCGAAGCCCGCGGCCTGTTCATCGCCGAAGGCCTCCGGGAACTCTCCCGGGCCATCGAGCGCAAGGTCGAGGTGCTCGAAATCTATTTCTGTCCGTCGATGTTCCGCGGCTCCGAGGCCGCCGAACTCGTGACCAACGCCCGGGCCGCCGGCATCGACTGCTGTGAGCTGGGCGACTCCGCCTTCGAGAAGGTCAGCGGCCGCGAAGGCCCCGACGGCCTCCTGGGCGTCGCCCGGACCTGGAACTGCTCGCTCGACCAGCTCAAGCCTTCGGCCAATCCGCTCCTGCTGGTCGCCGAATCGGTCGAGAAGCCGGGCAACCTCGGCGCCCTGCTCCGTACGGCGGACTCCGCCGGTTGCGACGCCCTCATCGTCTGCGATCCGATCACCGACGTCTTCAATCCCAACGTCGTCCGTTCCTCGCAGGGCGCGCTCTTCTCCGTCCCCGTGGCCGTCTGTACTTCGCAGGAGGCCGCCGCTTGGATGAAGACCAAGGGGGTCCGTTCCTTGGCGACCTCGCCTGCGGCCACCAAGGCTTATTGGGACGTCGATTGCCGTGGCCCGGTGGCTTTGCTGCTCGGCTCCGAGAAGGACGGCCTGACGGATTTCTGGCTCAAGGGCGCGGATGAGAAGATCTCGATCCCGCAGGCCGGACTGTCGGATTCGCTCAATGTTTCCAACGCCGCGGCGATCTGCCTTTTCGAGGCCGTCCGTCAGCGACGCAAGTGAGCATGCGTCGAGGGTATTTCCTGGCGGGCATGTTCTGTTTGGCCGCCGCGTGGGCTTGTCGGGCGACGTTCGCTAAAGTCGGCGCATCCGTCGGACCAGACGACGTCCTGCATGCGCCGTCCGGACTGATTCCGTTGGCCTGGCTGCTCGATTTTGCGGGCCTGATCCTGCTCGTGCTGGCCTGGTTGCGCCGCAAATAAGAAGGCCGGGCTTGGGGCCCGGCCTTGCTTGAAGGACTGATGATTCGCTTAGCCGATGGCCTTGGCGACCAGGTCGTCGAGCTTCTTGCCGTCGACGGCGAAGGCGCGGATGCCTTCGGCGGTCTTTTCCGTGGCCATGGCGTCCTCGTTGTGGTGCCAGCGGAATTCCTTCTCGCCCCAGGCCTTGGCGGCTTCGCCTTCGGACTTGGCGGCGGCTTCGTCGAGCACCTTGGGCACCGCGGCGGAGTCCTTGGAGAGCTCTTCGAGGAGGTTCGGGGCGATGGTCAGGAGGTCGCAACCGCAGAGGGCCTTGATCTGGCCGCAATTACGGAAGGAGGCGCCCATGACTTCGGTCTTGATGCCGTTACGCTTGTAGTAGGCGAAGATGCGGCGGACGGACTGCACGCCGGGATCGTTGGCGCCCGAGGAGGCTGCTTCGTTCCAGTTGGCGCCCTGGGCCTTCTTATGCCAGTCGTAGATACGGCCGACGAACGGCGAGATCAGCTGGACCTTGGCGTCGGCGCAGGCGACGGCCTGGGCGAACGAGAAGAGCAGGGTGAGGTTGCAGCGGATGCCTTCCTTCTCGAGTTCGGCGGCGGCCTGGATGCCTTCCCAGGTGGAGGCCATCTTCACGAGGATACGCTCCTTGGGGATGCCGGCGGCCTTGTATAGAGCGATGAGCTCGCGGGCCTTGGCGACGGTGGCGGCCTTGTCGAAGGACAGGCGGGCGTCGACTTCGGTGGAGACGCGACCCGGGACGATCTTGAGGATCTCGGTGCCGAAGGAGATGAGAAGCGCGTCGACGGCGGCCTGGACACCCTTGCTCTTGTTGTCCTGGGCGGCCTTCTGGAGGAGGGCCTGGTACTCAGGCATCTGGACGGCCTTGAGGATAAGGCTCGGGTTGGTCGTGGCGTCCAGAGGCTTGAAGGCCTTCATGGCGGCGAAGTCGCCGGTGTCGGCGACGACCTTGGTGTGTTGGCGAAGCTGTTCGAGTGCGTTCATGAGTGAAGGGTTCGGAGCGTGTTAAAGGGGGCGGGCTTGTCCAGCCCGACCCGAAAAAACGGGCGTCCGCCTGCCGTCCGGCCATCTCTCGCTTGTTTCGGAGGGCAGGGTGGTGCAAATTGCCCCATGCGAATCAAGGTCAAGCAGGCGCTCGCCGCCGAGCAGCCGCTTACGGATGTCACGGTTTCGGGCTGGGTCCGCACCCGTCGCGACGCCAAGGACTTCTCTTTCGTCGAGCTCAACGACGGCTCCTGCTTCAAGAACCTCCAGGTGGTCGTGGACGCCGGGGCTCCGGGGGCCGAACACCTGAAAGACGCGCTGACGGGCTCTTCGGTCAGCGTGGACGGCGAACTGGTGCCGTCGCCGGCCAAGGGCCAGAAGTGGGAGCTCAAGGCCTCCGCCTTCCGATTGCTCGGGCGGGCCGACGAGACTTTCCCGCTCCAGAAGAAAGGGCACACGGTCGAATTCCTGCGGACCATCCCGCATCTGCGTGCCCGCACCAATCGCCTCGGATCGATGATGCGCGTGCGCAGTCGCATGGCGATCGCGGTCCATGATTTCTTCCAGC
>CALEEU010000103.1 GCA_937875975.1 uncultured Opitutia bacterium
GTCGACCTGGTGAACCATGTCGACCTTGTCGACCTCGTCGACTTCAGCGACCTCGACATGGTTCACCAGGTCGACGAGGTCGACGATGTCGCTGAAGTCGACGAGGTCGACAAGGTCGACATGGTTCACCAGGTCGACGAGGTCGACATGGTTCACCAGGTCGACGAGGTCGACGAGGTCGCTGAAGTTGCCGAGGTCGACATGGTCGACATGATTCACCGAGTCGACGAGGTCGACGAGGTCGCTGTAGTTGCCGAGGTCGACAGGGCCGACATGGTTCACCAGGTCGGCGAGGTCGACGAGGTCGACCAGGTCGACGAGGTCGACCGACGAGGTCGACGAGGTCGCTAAAGTCGACGAGGTCGACATGGTCGGCATGGTTGACTAGATCGACGAGGGCGACGAGGTCGACAAGGTTGCTGAAGTTGCCGAGGTCGACATGGTCGACATCATTGATTCACCTGGTCGACGAGGTCGATGAGGTCGCTGAAGTGGCCGAGGTCGACAGGGTCGACATGGTTCACCAGGTCGGCGAGGTCGACGAGGTCGAACAGGGCGACGAGGTCGACCATGTCGACGAGGTCGACGAAGTCGCTGATGTCGACGAGGTCGAGATGGTCGAGATGGTTCACTAGGTTGACGAGAACGACGAGGTCCACGAGGTCCACGATGTCGACGAGGTCCTCAACTTGGCGAGGTCGACATGGGCGACATGGCTCACCAGGTCGACGCGGTCGACGTGGTCGCTGAAGTCGACGAGGGCGACAAGGTCGACATGGTTCACCAGGTCGACGAGGTCGACGAGGTCGCGGAAGTTGCAGAGGTCGACAAGGTCGACATGGTTCACCAGATCGACGAGGTCGCCGAGGTCGACGAGTTTGACGAGGTCGACGAGGTCGCTAAAATCAACGAGGTCGACATGGGCGACATGGTTCACCAGGTCGACGAGGTCGACGTGGTTCGACGACCAGACCATCATCGGCGTCAATGGCCAGCTCGGCGCCCACGACCTGATCGGCGACCATGACCCGAACGGCATCAATGACCGGCTCGACCTCGCCACGTCGCACGACGACAAGGACCTGTTGAGTGTCAAGGACCTGCTTGGCGTCGATGACCTGCTCGACCTCGCCGAGTCGCTCCACGGCCACGACAGGCTCGGCGTCAATGACAGCTCCGCGCCTAGGACCTGCTCGGCGTCAAGGACCTCAGTGTTCGGCCTCGCCGAGTCGATCGACGACCAGGTCAGGCTCGGTGTCAATGACTAGCTCGGCGCCCAGGACCCCTGATCGGCATCAACGACCGGCTCGACCTCGCCACGTCGAACGACGACAAGGATCTGTTGAGGCTTGAGCGTCAAAGACCTGCTTGGCGTCAAGGACCTGTTCGACCTCGCCGAGTCGATCGACGACCAGGCCATGCTCGGCGTCAATGACCAGCTCGGCGCCATCAGTGGGACGAGGACGACGAGGTCCACAAGGTCGACGAGGTCCTGAACTTGGCGAGATCTGCAAGGTCGACATGGCTGACCAGGTCGACGAGGTCGACGAGGTCGCTGAAGTCGACGAGGTCGACAAGGTCGA
>CALEEU010000104.1 GCA_937875975.1 uncultured Opitutia bacterium
GGCTCAGAGTTCGGTGACGACGATGTTGCGGAACCAGCAGGGATCGCCGTGCTCGGTGAGCATGAGCTTACCCTGGCCGGGGCCGAAATCCTTCTTGTTCTTGAATTTGCTCTTGGCGATGGCGGCCTTCCATTCGTCGGACTTGGTATCGGCCGAGGCGCAGGGCTTGCCGTTGAGGAAGTGTTCGATCTTGCCGTCCTTCACCACGACGCGGCTCTGGTTCCATTCGCCGATGGGCTTCATGGCCTTATCCTTGGCCGAGTCGATGATGTCGTAGATCGAGCCGGTGTTGCGGTTGCCGCCCTTGAGTCCGTCCGGGTGGCCGTTGTCGTCGATCATCTGATATTCGATGCCGAGCCATTCGCCCTTGCCTTTGGCATCCTTGATGTTGGTGAGCCAATACTTGATGCCATTATTACCCTTGGCTTCGAGGCGCCACTCCCAGGTGAGTTCGAAATTCGTGTATTCCTTCTTGGAGATCAGCGCGCCAGTACCCTTCTGGGCGGCGAGGTGGATGACGCCGCCTTCTTGGGTCTTCCAGCCGCCGGCAGGAGCGCCGCCGTTGAGGTCGGTGAAGTCGGCGAGCGTGAGGGTGGCCTTTTCGCCGGCGAAGAGGGAGCCGGTGGCGAGCAGGGCGAGGAGGAGGGATTTCATGAGGGGAAGAGATTAATGGAGGATTTGGCGGTCGATTTGAAGTCCGTAATCGGGACTCACTCGAGGACCTTGATTTCCTTGAGCCAAAGCAAGGACTCGACCTGCCACTTGTCCCAGGAAGGCCCTTTGTAGCCGTTGAGGCCATGGCCGCCGTTGGGGAGCTCGATAAGGCGGGCGGGCAGGCCGGCTTTCTTCTGGGCCTCATAGAACATGCGGCTGTTCTCGATGCCCACGACCTTGTCATCGATCGCGTGCGCCAGGAAGGCGGGCGGGGTGCCGGCCTTCACGTGCCTCTGGGTCGAGAAGTAATCCGATAGGCCGGCGGCGGGCGTCTCTCCCATGAGGTTCTTCTTCGAGCCGCGGTGGACGCCTTCGTCCATGCTGATGACCGGGTAGATCAAGATCGAGAAATCCGGGCGGCTGCTCTGGCTGGTGATGGCGTCAGGCGCGCGCGTCTCGATGGTCTCGAAGTGTACGGTCGCGGTCGATGCCAGGTGGCCGCCGGCGGAGAAGCCGATGATGCCGACTTTCTTCGGATCAATCTTCCACTGGGCGGCGTTGGCGCGCACGGTGCGAATCGCCTGCTGGGCGTCGAGGAGCGGCACGTAAGGACGACCGGCGGGCAGGCGGTATTCGAGGACGATACCGGCGATACCGTGGGCGTTGAGCCAGGCAGCGATGCCATGGCCTTCGCCCTTGGTCACTAGTCCGCCGTAGCCGCCACCGGGGCAGATCACGATCGCGGCGCCGTTAGGCTTCTCGGGCAGGTGTACCGTAAGCTTCGCCTTCGAAGAGTCGGAGAACTTACCATCTCCTTCAGGGGCGTCACCTTTCCAGAGCGGCAGGGTTTCGGCGGCGAAGGAGGAAGCAGTGAGCGCGAGGAGGGAGAGGAGGAAGCGCATTGGGTTTAGAGGGGTAGGGTTAGGGGTTGGGGTAGGGGTAGGTTTAAAGGCGATGCGCGGGGTAGGCAGGCACAAAAAAGCCCCGGAGGTCCGGGGCTTTGATTGATAGCCTGACGGCTTACTTGCCGAAGCCGGCCGAGGCCTTGCCGTCGGCTTCGAGCTTGCCGGCGGACCAGAGCACGGCACGAGCGACGAGGTCGAGGTAGCGGGCGTCTTCGACGGTGGCGTTGTTATGGCCGATCGTGGTGCTGAAGATGCGGGTCTTCTTGGGGCCGAACTCGTTGGTCCAGGCGACGATGGCGTTGGCTTCGGAGGCCGGGGTGACCTTGCCCTTCTTGTCCTTCTTCTCCGGGATCTTCTGGAGGCCGGTGGCGAGGGTCTTGGCGCCCAGGACCTGGACGTTGTTGTAGAGCTCTTCGTTGATCGTGGTCCAGTCGGCGAGGCCCGTGGTGATCGGGTGGGACTTGTCGGTGAACGTGATGGCGATGGGCTGCTGCGGGCCGTGGCCGGTGGACTGGAGGCCGAGCATCTCGTACCAGCTGGCGTTGTCATCGCCGGCCTTCACGGGCGTCTTGAAGTTGCCCCAGCGGTAGCTGTGCATGGCACAGTGGAGGTTCACGGCGGGCAGGCCGTTCTTGTGGGCGTTGACGATGTTGGCGACGTAGGCCTGGTCGGTGATGTCGGCGGCGCA
>CALEEU010000105.1 GCA_937875975.1 uncultured Opitutia bacterium
CTGCGCGTGGTGTCCCATTTGTGGAAGAATGTGACCAAAGCGTCCTGGGCCTCGGAAGATTTCACCTCGCTGAATGACGTCAGCTCCTTCGGGTCGACGCGGAGTGTTTGTTCGGTGAAGCCGGGGGTCGTTATGCCAACCGGAATCGGGGCTTCGCTCTCGATGCTGCGCATGAAGCGGCTGCCGAGGTTACTTGTACGGGCGCGGGTGGCGCGGAGGTCTCCGACCCACAGTTGCTCGAACATCTCGGTGCCGGCCGGAGTCTGTAAAGTCCAGCGGCCATCTTTACCCGAGCCGAAGGCGGGCAGTTCCTTGCCGCCGGAGATGATGACCTTCGCCCCCTGGGCGGCTTCGTAGGAGATGGTCCGCCCCGCATCGCCGGAATCCTTCTCGTCGAACGCGACGGCTTCGGTGACGCGGTAGGTGCCGGTCGCGAAGATCACGCGGATGGGTTCGGTGAGCGGACGAGGCAGTTTGCGGACGGCGAGGCGGGCGCCGTCGAGCGAGGCCAGCGGGGCTTCGGCTTTGCCGCTAGCTCGGTCATCGCCCTGAGGGGAAACATAGAGGTCCAGCGCCTGTGCCGCTAAAGGCAGGAGGAGGACAATTAACAGCGAACGACTGAAAGGCATGGGTATCCCGACAAGACCCATGCGAGGCGGTTCCCTCAAGACTTTCTGGCAACAAAGAAACGCGTCTCGCCGGCGAACTGCCGGACGAGCGGGCCATCGGCCGCGACCTCGGTGCTTAAAGGACACTCAATCACCGTGAAGCCCGTTTCCGATAACTCGCCGCGGGTTTCGACTTCGGTGCTGCTGTGCATGAAGACCGGTGACGTATCGCTCTCGTGCCAGCGGTCGCCCGGAATTCCATCGTCCGGCTCGGCTTCCTTTGCCCGGTAGGCAGCGTAGGCGCCTTTCTCGCGGTCGGCAGCCGTGAAGAGGAGGACGCCGCCGGGTTTCAGCACGCGATGGATTGAGCGGAGGGCCGCCAAACGGTGAGTTCGGCTGGGTAGGCACATGAGTCCGTTGAAGGCGTAGATTGCTCCGTCGAAGCTGGCATCGGGGTAGGTGAGGGCGGTGGCATCCTGCTGTTCGACAATCTTCTCCCAGGCTTCGTCATGGTCGGCCAGTACCGCTCGGGCGAGGCTCACCATGATCGGCGAGAAGTCCGTCGCGATGACGTGGGAGTATCCGGATTGTAACAGTCCCAGGGCCACCCGACCTCCGCCGCACCCGAGCTCGAGGATGCGGTGGGGCTTTGAAAAATGCCGCTCGATGAGCACGCGTTCCGAAGCCCAGATCCCGACCCTCACGGCCGCCCGGGCATAGTGCAGGGCCGTCTCGGTCTCCAGCCAATGGGTCTGCGGGTCGCGTTCCATACCTTGAAGCAAGCGAATCTTGCCACCGAGGCAATCGCAGGAACACTCCCCGTTATGACTCGGCTGTTATTCCTTTCTCTGGTGTTGGCGCTCGTCGCTTGCGATAGTCGGCAGGCCTCCTCGGCGCCGGTCGCGGAGCTTGGTATTGAGAAGCGTTTCCCCGTGCGCATGGGGGTGGTGCTGGGTCAGTTACAAATCGCCGCGACCGACCTCGAGAAGGCCCGTGGCCTCATGGGCGTGACCAAACTGACTGACGAGCAAGGCATGGTCTTTATGTATGATGCTGAGACGCGGATGAGCTTCTGGATGAAAGACACCCCGCTCGATCTCGACATTGCGTTCGTCGCCCGCGACGGGACCGTCCTTGAGGTCAGGACCATGACCGCTGGCGATACCGAGACGACGTCATCGGGCAGCGATCAAGTGCGTTTCGCGATTGAGATGCGGGCCGGCTGGTTCGGTCATTTCGGCGTCAAGGCCGGCGATAAGATCAATATCGATGACCTGCGTGCCGCCTTGAAGGCGCGGGGCTTCGACCCGAAGCGGTTCATTCCCTGATCAGAGGGAGCGCCAGATCAGTAATAAGCCCGTGGCGGCAGCGAGGCAGCCGAGCACGAAGGCGAGGGCCAGACGTTCGGCTGCGGTCGTGCGGAAAATCCTCATGCCTTCGGCGCGAGTCGGGCGGCGGCTTCGCGGAGGAAGGCCGTGAGACGCAACAAGAAGAAGGGCGAAGGGGAGCCGGCAATTGGTTCGAGGGCCTGTTCGGCCGAGGCGATCTCGGCGTCGAGCCGGCGGAAGCTTTCGCGCCAGGCTTCGGGGGAGATCAGCTTGCGGGCATCGCCGCCGGCGCGGAGGGCCGTCAGGAAGCCTTTGCCGGAGCGGTCGCGCTCGAGGAGCATCGGCAGGGTTAGTTTGCCGCTGGCGGCGTCGGTACCGAGGGTCTTGCCCGCCTTGGTGTCATCTTGCAGCAGGTCAACGAGGTCGTCGTAAATCTGGTAGGCGATACCGAGATGGCGTCCGAAGAGGGAGCACGCGGTGATGTGTTCTGCCGGGCGGCCGGCGAGGAGGGCGCCGACGTGGCAGGCGCCTTCGAAGAGTTCAGCCGTCTTCAAGCGGATGTGGCGGGTGTAATCTTCAAGGGAAAGATCATCGTGGCCGCGGGAGAAGGTCTGGCAGACTTCGCCGGAGCAGACCTCGCGGGAGGCCCGGGCGACGATGCGGCAGAGTTCCGGGGTCGGGTGGTCGGCGGCGAGGACGAGCGCGTGGGCGAAGAGCGCGTCGCCGAAGAGCACCGCCGCGTGGGCGCCGTGGGTGCGATTGGGAGTATCGCTACCGTGGCGGGTGTCCGCGCCGTCCAAGACGTCGTCATGCACGAGCGTGGCGAGGTGGACCAGTTCGATGATGCCGGCACCGCGGACCAAAGCCTCGGGCGGATTACCGCCGGCTCCGGAACCGAACGCGAGCAAAGGACGCAGGCGTTTCCCGGGGTGGGCGAGTACGTCGCGGACCATCGGGCGCACTTCTGGTTCGAACGCGAGTTCCTGCGCAGCGAGGAATTTCTCGAGCGCCGCGAAGTGGGCTTCAAGGCCGGCGTGCAGCGGAGAGGACACGCCGCAATGTGCGGGTGAAAAAGCCCTTGCGCAAGCGCAGGATGCGGGGAGGGACCGACTAGGGCGGGCTCAGGGGACGAACTTCGTTTCGACTGAGACGATCACCTTGCCGCTGCTGGCGCATTCGGCGCAGGGGATCCGCTTATCGACCAGCTGCCCCTTCTGGGCTTCGCGAGTAAAGCCGAGGCCGCCGCACTTCTTGCAGGAAAATTGCTCGTCGGTCGTCGCGCTCATCTCCGCGCCGGCGTTGATCGCTTCCACGAACTTCTGCAGGCCGGCCGGGGAATTCTCCAGCGTGGCGCATTCAACGAAGGCTTCACGACGGATGGTCAGGCGCTTGCCGGTGAGGGGCGGGTAGTTTGCGGTAAAGAGGAGGGCGACCGTCCCGACGTGCATGCCTGTGAGCTTACCTGCGTCGCCGACTTTGGCTGGCTTCTCGAGGAGGAGGATGGCCATCGTATCGGCACCGGCGGCGAGGACTTCGTTGGGGCCGGAGGCAGGCCAGGCGGCCTTGGCGAGGAAGCGGTTATCGCCCAGGTCCTGGAGGAGCGCGTAGTTCACGGTCGCGAGATAGCCGGTGGCCTTGCTCGAACCAGCCGGAGATCCGTCGATGATGCGCTGGGTGGCGAAGGCGGAGTAGAGACGCAGGAGTTCCTTGGAAGTCTCGGTGAATCCCAGCTTATTGACCTTCGAGAGCTGGAATGTGCGGGTCGTCTTGGCTTCGGGGGGCGTGAGGGAGCGGAAGGGCGTGATGACCACGGAGTCATCGGCTTCTTCTTCGACGGCCTTCGATGGGCCCTTCGTGGCGGCAGCGGTTGCCGCTGTCTCGGCCGGTACCGTCGCGTTCGCCGTGGCTTTCGTGCCGAAGGCGGTCGACTGGGCTGAAGCCGAAGCGGCGGAAGCCAGGAGGACGAGGAGCAGTCGCTTGAGCATGGGATTAGTCGAGGGAGGAAAGGTCGCCTTCCGCGGGGGGCGGCGTGGACTTGGGCTTGGCCGGAGCCGAGCTGCTGTCGGAAGGGGTCACCGGCTTACGGGGCTTCGGACGGGGCTCGTCTTGATAGGAGGAGTCATCCTCAACGTCCGGCAGGTCATCGTCTTCCGGGTCAGGCTTATCGCCGCGGGCGACGCGTTTGCGGCGGACGATGACGGTGCCGACCGCGACGGCGGCAAGGTAGAAGCCGAACAGCACGCTGGTCATCACGATCAAGGAGACCGGTTCGGCGATCGGAGTGATCAGGGCGACCAGGAGCATGATGCTGACCAGCATCCCGCGCCAGGACTTGAGCAGCGTCTTGGGGCGGACGAGTTCGAGCCACATGAGCACGATCAGCGCGAGGGGGAACTGGAAGGTCAGGCCGGTGAGCAGGCACATCATGACCACGAAGGCGTAATAGTCGGAAGCCTGCCAGGTGACCTCCATCTTCATGCCTTCGGCGAAGTGCTGCCAGATCTGGATCGACATCGGACTGAGCCAATAGAAGGCCAACGCAGCTCCCATGAGGAAGAGGATGAGGGCGGCGCCACAGAAGGGGACGAGTCCGCTCTTCTCCCGATCCGTGAGGGCAGGGCCGACGAAGCGTGCGGTCTCGTAAAGGAAGACCGGGGAAGCGACGGCCACGCCGACGCCGAAGCCGGCGTACATGAGGACTTTCCAGACCCCCATGAAAGTGAACTCCTTGAGCTCTCCCATGTTGATCAGTCCTTCCCCGGGTTGGCTCAAGGCGAAGGCGAGCGGCGAAGTCTCGGGATGCTTGGCCCACTCGAGAGGCATGTTCAGCAGCGCGGGGGTCTCGCGATAGAAGACGAGGGCGGTGACCATGCCGATGGCGAAGACGGTGACGACCCGGATCAGCGAGATGCGCAGGTCGTCGAGGTGCTCCAAGAACGACATCTCGCTCCTGGACTTGTTGCGACGAATGAGGGTGGAAAGCATGGGGTTAGTCCTTGCGGAGGAGGTCCTTGATGACGTCAAGGCTGAGGCCAGACGAAACGGAGTCTGATTCGGTCAGGAGCTTACGCAACATCTCAGACTTGGACTTTTGCAGCTCCATGACGCGTTCTTCGATGGTTCCGGCGGCAATCAGTTTGATGCTGGTGACCGTACGGGTCTGGCCGATGCGGTGGGCACGGTCCGTGGCCTGGGCTTCGGCGGCAGGATTCCACCAAGGGTCGAAATGGATGACCGTGTCGGCGCCCGTCAGGTTGAGGCCCGTACCGCCCGCCTTCAGCGACATGAGCATGACCGGGATGGTGGGGGTCGAATTGAAAGTATCGCAGACGCCTTGGCGGTCCTTGGTGGAGCCGTCGAGGTAGCAGTAGGGGATGTCGCGATCCTCAAGGGCTGTCTTGAGGAGCTGCAGCGCGGTGACGAAAGTCGAGAAGACCAGCATGCGATGGCCGGCGTCCTTGGATTCTTCGACGAGTTCGAGGAAAGCCTGCAACTTGGCGGAGTCGGCTTCTTCCATCTTGGGGTCGAGGATGCGCGGGTCGGCGCAGATTTGCCGGAGCCGGAGGAGTTGGTTGAAAGCCGCCATCTGGATGCGGGCCTGCGTGGCGCCGCCCATCTCCATCTCGAAGATCTCCTGGCGCGTGGATTCAAGGATCTCGTCGTAGATCTTCTTCTGATTGTCCTCGAAATCGCAGTAGACGATCTGCTCGATCTTGGCCGGGAGTTCGGGAGCGACGGCGACCTTGGAGCGGCGCAGGATATAAGGCGCGGCCATCTGCAGGAGACGGTCGTCGTGCCACTTGCGTTCTTCGGCTTGGATCCGTTCCTCGGGCTTGGGCAGGTAGCCCGGCATCAGGAAGCCGAAAAGCGAGCGCAGGTCCTCGAGCGAATTCTCCACCGGCGTGCCGGTGAGGATGTAGCGACCCTTCGCGACGAGCTGCTTGACGGCCTTGGCGGCCTGGGCGCGGGAGTTCTTGATGTTCTGGCCTTCGTCGCAGATCGCGGCGCCCCAGGTGATGAGGGAGAACGCGGCGATATCGCGGGAGAGCGTGCCGTACGAGGTGATGACGAGATCGAAGCGCTGCAGGTATTCCTGGGCGGTGAAGCGGTTCTGGCCGTGGTGGGCGAGGACCTTCAGCGAAGGGGTGAACCGACGGGCCTCGCGGCGCCAGTTCTCGACGAGCGAAGCCGGGCAGACGACGAGGCAGGGGCCGTCTTCGGGGCGGTGCTGGCGCAGGGCCTCCATGAAGGCCAAGGCCTGCACGGTCTTGCCGAGGCCCATCTCGTCGGCGAGGAGGCCGCCGAGGGAATTATTATGGATATGCCAGAGCCAGGCTACGCCGACCTGCTGGTAGATGCGGAGCATCTTGCTGAGCTCCTCGCGGATGGGCGCGGGCTGGAGCTTCGAAAGGTTGCGGATCGCGGACGAGCGCTTGCTCCAGGTCTCGGGCGGCGCAAAGGCGGCCTGCAGTTCCTCGGCGATGGCGTCGGCGCTGGCGAGGTCGGCGTACCCGATCTTCAGGTTGAGGTCCAGGTCGACGTCGCGCTTGGATTCTCCGGTGATGCGGCGCTGGGCGTTGCGGATCGACTCCATGAGCTCCGGCGTGATGAGGCGCGGTCCTTGGTCGGTGTAGAAGAACATGCGGCCGCTCGAGAGGGCCTCTTGGATGACCTTCGGGGATTTGCCTTCGGGGTCGATGCCGATGGCGAAGCGGAAACCATCGTTCTCTTCGGACGCGTCGCACTTCGCCTTGGCGAGGTCGACGTTGCGGAGGGAGTGCGAGAGGTTATGCGTGAAGAACGCGCCATTGTCCGTCATCAGCAGCTTGTGATGGCGGGCGAGGAAGTTGAGCACCTGGATCGTGCCGGCGAGGTACCATTCGCGGGTGGTGGTCTCGAGGGTGAAGCCGCTGCGCTGGAGCACGTCGCGGAGCTCGGCGACCGGTCCGGAAGATTGCTGGGGGAGGCGGATGCGCAGCCATTTCATCGAGCCATCGACCCAAGGGCGGTCGTCGCGGCCGCGTTCTTGCGAACGGACTTCCTGCTCTTCGGGGCCATCTTCGGGGGCTTCGCCGGCGGCGTTGGTCTGCGGCGTCGGCGCGGGTTCGTCGAGGTGTTCGTGGACCTTGTCGAGGTGGTCGCCGTCCCACGCCAACGGGGTTTCCGGCGCGTTGGCCATGCGGAAGATCTTTAGGCCCTTGCCGATGGCGAGGAGCTGGCGAAGGTGGCGGCGGGTGAGCGGGAGGATGCCCTGGAGCTTGCCGTGGCAGAGGTTCTCGAGGATCGCCAGGAAGAAGACCGTGTCCGGCTCGATGGTCCATGCCTTGCTGCGGTCGAGGTTCTCGGGCGCGACCTGAGCCCCGTCGACGCGGAGCTCGAGGCGGCAGATGATCTCGTCGCGCGCAGCGGCGGTGACGATGTTCGGTGGAACGATGAAACGCACTTCGATGGGCGTGCCGCGTTTTTCTGAGAGAGTGAGGGATTTGAGCCGGGGTCCTGCCGGGGTCGTTTCCGCTTCCTTTGACTTTTCCTTCTTCGTATCAGCCGTCTTTTCCTTCGTCGTGGTCGCTGTCGCCGGTTTGCCGGGCGGTGCGGCCGGTTTCGGCGGCGCCATTGTCTCGGGCTTCATATAACCCTCCTTGGTCGCAAGCACGAGGTAAGCGGCCACGGAGTGCACGCACAGTTTTCTTCGGCCGACCGAGACCTCGCAGCCGCACTCGTTGCGCTGGAAGGTGACCGAACGGAGATTCCAGCGGGCTTCGCGTGACTCCTTGCCGTCGTCGACGAGGGCTTCGGCGACCGGGGGCGTCCAGAGGGCCTTCTTCACCTTTCCCTTGGCTACCAGCTCCTTGGCGAGAAGCACGGTCGCACCGCCAGCTAGATCGATGAGATCGTCTTCGGAGATGTTGGGCAACGGCTGACGCGGCGCCATGGTGAGGGTGTGCGGTGAAAAGCGTCGTCCGAAAGGACGCGCCAAAGGAGGAAAAACCTAGTGGGAAGACGGTTCGCCTAGACGGCGACGTCTTGGACCGGGACTCCAGGGTGCATCTCGAAGATGCCAACAGGGGTCGTCGGGCCTGTCATCACGATGGAATAATCATCGCCGATGCCAATGATAATCTGACCTCCGGGCATATTAACCACTAAATCTGCGTCAACTAGGCCCATTTTACGGGCTACGGCGGCTGAAGCCGAAGAGGAGGAACCGGAGGCCATCGTGTAGCCGGCGCCGCGTTCCCAGATCTCGATGCGCACGTTCTTGCGGTCGATGATCTGCATGAACTGGACGTTGGTCCGGTTCGGGAAATTGGGGTGCACCTCGAGGTGCGGTCCGTACGTCTTGGCGAGGTCAGGCGTAAGGTCATCGACCGGGATCACGCAGTGCGGGTTACCGACAGTGGCGGCCCAGTACTTGAAGGTCTTGCCGAGGACAGTGATCTCTTCGCCGAGGACCTCGCGGTCCGCACCGACGTGCGGGATGACTGGCGCACGGAAGGAGACCTTGCCCATCTCGACGCGGATACGGTTGCCGCCGTCGAAGACTTCGCAGCGGACGATGCCACCGATGGTGTGCAGGCGGAACTCTTGGCCTTCCTGGATACGCTTGGTCTCGAGGAGGTGGCGGCAGAAGATGCGGATGCCGTTGCCGGACTTCTCAGCCTCGGAGCCATCAGGATTCAGGATGCGCAGACCGAAGGTACCGTCGGTGCGTTCGATGGGGCCGTAGAGGATGCCGTCCGAGCCCAGGCCGAAGTGACGGTGGCAGACTTTGCGGATGGCTTCGGGCGAAAAGAGGGTAGGGCAGTCCTTGGGTTCGAGGACGAGGTAGTCGTTGCCGAGGGCGTGATATTTGGCGAAACGCATGTTCGCCTTCTGATTGGGCGTTATGGGCGGGTTTGGCAAGCAAGGGGTACGGTCCGCGCACTCACGGCTTTCATTCTCTCGTCCACGGGCTTAGAAGACGCCCATGCGCCTCCTGCCCCTAGTTGCCCTTTCCTGCGTGCTCTCTGCTTTCGCGGCTGACCAGCGCCCGCCGAACATCGTCCTCCTCTACGCCGACGACATCGGCTGGGGCGACCTGGGGTGCTACGGCTCGAAGGCCATCCCGACCCCGAATCTCGACCGGCTGGCTGCCCAGGGCACGCGCTTCACCTCAGGGTATTGTACGTCCGCCACCTGCACGCCTTCGCGTTATTCCCTTCTTACCGGTGAATACGCCTGGCGTCGTCAAGGCACCGGCATCCTTGCCGGCGATGCGCGCCTTATCATCAAGCCCGGCCGGCCGACGATGGCTGCCAGCCTCGCCAAGCTCGGCTACGCCACCGGTGTCGTGGGCAAGTGGCACCTCGGACTCGGCTCAGGTGACGTCGATTGGAACCAGAAGATTGCTCCGTCGCCCAATCAGATCGGCTTCACTTACTCCTTCATCATGGCCGCCACTGGCGATCGCGTGCCGACGGTCTTCGTCGAGGATGGCTCCGTCGTCGGCCTCGACCCCAAGGACCCCATCGAGATTAGTTACAAGGCACCTTACCCCGGCGACCCCGACCTCAAGTCCGACGCCGAGCGCGCGAAGCTGAAGATGGATTGGTCACATGGACACAATATGGCGCTCGTCAATGGCGTCGGCCGCATCGGCTGGATGAAGGGCGGCAAGTCCGCGGTTTGGAACGACGAGACGATGGGCGACACCTTCGCTGACAAAGCCTGCGGCTTCATTGCGCGCAATAAGGACAAGCCATTCTTCCTCTTCTACGCCTCGCACGAGAACCATGTGCCGCGCGTCCATCATCCGCGCTACGCCGGCAAGACGCCGCTCGGCCCACGCGGCGACGCCGTGGTGGCGTTCGACGATCAGGTCGGCCGCATCCTCGCCGAGCTCGATAAGCAGGGCCTCGCCGAGAACACCCTTGTCATCTACTCTTCCGACAACGGTCCGGTGCTCGACGACGGTTATAAGGACCAGGCCGTGGAGCGGAACAAGGCGGCGGCGCATTCCCCGGCCGGCCCCTTCCGCGGCGGCAAGTACAGTATCCTCGAAGGCGGCACGCGGGTGGGCTTCATCGCGCGCTGGCCCGGCCACACGCCCGTCGGCAAGGTCTCCGGCGCGTTGATATCGCAGGTCGACCTGCCAGCTGTCTTCACGAAAGTCGCCGGCGGCGACCCCGCCGATTTCCTCAAGCTCGACTCCATCGACACCTCCGCGGCCCTCTCGGGTGGCGCCGGCCGCGAGACGTTGATCTCCAGCACGCAGGGCAATGTGCTTTCCATCCGCGACGCGCGCTGGAAGTTCATCTCGGGCATTGGCGCCCCAGGCAAGGGCAAGAAGACCCAAGGCCCGCTCGTCGACCTCTTGGGTGGTGAAGCCGACCAGGCCAACGACCGACGCGACCAGGCCGGCCCGCGTCTGTTCGATCTGCAGTCCGATCCCGGTGAACGGAACAACGTCGCCAAGGAACATCCGGAAGTCGTCGCACGGCTCAGGGCCTTGCTTGAGGCGCAGCGGGCGAAGGGCGTCGGGCAGCCGTTACCGAACTAATCGGTCGATTAAATCCGGGTCGCCGACTTCTCCCGACTTGAAGCGGAGGAGGGAAGGGTGATGCTCGGCGCATGAGCACGCCCCCTATCCGAGTCCTTTGCGTCGGTGCCGGCCACATGGGCCGTTCGCATGCCCTCGCGTACCATAAGCTGCCTGGCTTCCAGATCGTCGGTCTCGTGACCCGCTCCGCCGATTCCCGGGCCAAGCTTAACGCTGAACTCGGCGGCGGCTACGCGGAGTACGGCGACTTCCATGCCGCGCTCAAGGCCACGAAGCCCGATGCGGTTTCCATCTCGAGCTACCCGGATACGCATGCGGAATATGCCGTCGCCGCGCTCGCGGCCGGTTGCCATGTCTTCGTCGAGAAGCCCCTTGCCGTGACCGTCGCCGAGGCCGAGCAGATCGTCGCCAAGGCCAAGGAAGTGAAGCGCAAGGTCGTCATCGGCTACATCCTCCGTCACCACCCGGCCTGGACCCAGTTCATCAAGACCGTGCAGACGCTTGGCAAGCCGCTCGTCATGCGCATGAACCTCAATCAGCAGAGCTACGGTGACATGTGGAAGACGCACAAGTCGCTCCTGCAGACTTGTAGCCCCGTCGTCGACTGCGGCGTCCATTATGTCGACGTGATGTGCCTCATGACCGGCAGCCGCCCCGTGCGCGTCTCCGGTATCGGCGCCCGTCTGACCGAAGAGATGCCCGCCGGCCAAATCAACTACGGCCATCTCCAGGTGACCTTCGCCGACGGCTCCGTCGGCTGGTACGAGGCCGGCTGGGGTCCGATGATGTCCGAGGAGGCCTTCTTCGTGAAGGACGTGATCGGGCCGAAGGGCTGCGTCTCCATCGTCGCCGGCAAGGCCTCGCAGGCCGGTAATTCCGCCGACGTCGATTCGCACTCCGCCGCCCAGGCGCTCAAGGTGCATTCATCCCAGCTCGGCGCCGACGGTAAGTTCACCAAGCCCGATGAGATCGTGCCGACCGACGCCGATCCTGGTCACGACGGACTTTGTGAGCGCGAGCAGGTCTATTTCGAAAAAGCCATCCGCGAAGACCTCGACCTCACCGCGCACATGGATGACGCCGTCAATTCGATGCGCATCGTCGCCGCGGCCGACCAATCGTTCCGCGAAGGTCGCACGATCAATCTCTGACCGTCGATGGCGCACCCGAACCTCGTCTTCATGGGCGTCTGCGGTTGCGGCAAGAGCACCGTCGCGGAGATCTACGCAAAGCGAACCGGCGCCACGTTGCTTGAGGCCGACGTCTTCCATCCCCCCGAAAATATCGCGAAGATGAGTGCGGGCACCCCGCTGACCGATGCGGACCGCGCCGGCTGGCTGGCGGCGATGTCCGCCCGTCTCGCCGAGGGAAAGGCCAAGGGTGAGGCGATGGTCGTGACCTGCTCCGCCCTGAAGAAGATCTATCGCGATCGCCTACGCGAGGGTGACCCGGAGCTCTTCTTCATCTTCCTCGATGGCAGTCAGGAACTCCTGCAGGCGCGCCTTGATGCGCGTAAAGGGCACTTCATGCCGCCCGGTCTCCTGGGTAGCCAGCTTGCCACCTTGGAGCGTCCGAACCTCGCCAGCGAGAAGTGCCTGCACGTCAGCATCAGCCTTTCGCCTGAGCAGATCTGCGCGACCGTCGGCGTGGCGATGCGCCGCTTCGCCTGAAAAGCAGAAGGCCCGCTTGCGCGGGCCTTTGAGTTCCGACGTAAGCGTGACGCTTACTTCTTCCAGACGACCTTGGATGGCTCGATGACGCTCGTCTTATCGAGGGTCGGGAAGCCTTCCGGGACGGGCAGGGTGACCTTGCCGGTCGCGGCCCATTCGGTGGAGCGGGCGAGGATCGTCTGGAAGCCCACGCAGTGCAGGGCGTCGTAGCTGGTATCGGCGGCCATGATGTGGCCCATCGAGGTGGTCACGACGCGACCCTTATTGAAGGGGGCGAACCAGACCATCGGTTCATGCATGTCGGTGCCGCCGAACTCCGGCTTGGAGTAGGAGCTGGAGAGGACGTGCATGTGGTCGGCGGTGCCGCGCATGCGGTGGTAGAGTTCGTCGGTGGCATGGAGCCATTCCGCGGGCAGGCCCTGCATGACGGGGTGGGCGGCGTCGCGGGTCTTGAGCGTGAAGACGTGCTTGGGGCCGTGGCCGGAGCCGAAGCCCTTGCCCTGGATCTTCTCGTCGGCGTCGAGAAGCGCGACGGCCTTGCCGGTCTGGTCGTCGACCGCAATGCGCTTGGCGAAGGTGGCGCCGCGCCAGCCGCAGCAGATCATCTCGTTGAAGTTATCCCAGCCGGTGAAAGCGTTGTTCGCCGCGTGGACGTTGACGAGTCCGCCGCCATTCATGACGAATTCCGTGAAGGAGTCCTTCATCGCGGCGCCCCATTCCGGTCCGTTGTAGTTGTTCACGATGACCTGGTAGTCGGTGAACTTCGGGGACCACTGTTCCCACTCGGCGGCGTGGGCCTGTTTGAAGGCAGCTTCTTCGGCGTTCCATTCCTTGGTCGCGGCGTCGAAGGCTTTCTTCGCGGCGGCGTCGCCGGGCTTGGGCTTGGCCGGCTTGGCCTTGGCGAAGGCGGCGGGAGCGGTGGCAACGGTCACGGTGAAGCGACCGGTGGCCTCGAGGGTGGCCTTGGTGGACGCAGTCGTGCGGACCCAGTCGTGGTTATTACGTCCGTCGAGCATCAGGACGCGGATTTTCTCGGCGGCTCCGAGGGGGAGGGCCAGGAGGGCGAGCAGGCAGACGAGCCCGAGCTTGTGCAGGGTTTTCATGGGGAGAGCCTCATTGGAGGCATTTCCTGAGGGCGGGCGAGCGTTTTCAGTTTCGGTCCAGTGAACGATAGTGGATGGCCTCTAATAGGTGGGCGGTGGCGATACGTTCGGCGCCCGCAAGGTCGGCGATGGTACGGGCGACCCGCAGAATACGGTCATAGGCACGGGCGGAAAGGCCCAGCTTCTCCATCGCCTGCTGGAGGAGGTCGCCCTGGGCTTTTTCCAGTGCGCAATACTCCCGTAGTTCGCGTCCGCCGAGGAGGGCGTTACACCCGCCAGTTCGGCTGCCGAAGCGAAGACGTTGCTGTACGCGCGCCGCTTCGACGCGCTCACGGATGGCGACAGAGGCTTCGCCGGGGGCGGCGTCGCGGAGTTCCTCAAGGGTCAGTGCCGGTGCTTCGACCTGGATGTCGATGCGATCGAGGAGCGGTCCTGAAATCTTGCCACGGTATTTGCGCACCTGCATCGGTGAGCAGCGGCACTCGCGGCGGCGGTCGCCCAGATGGCCACACGGACAGGGGTTCATCGCCGCGACCAACATCAGACGCGAGGGCAGGGTGACCTTGGCCGCCGCACGTGAGACGGTGACTTGTCCGTCTTCGAGCGGTTGTCGTAGCACCTCAAGCGCTGAGCGTCGGAACTCCGGGAGCTCGTCGAGGAAGAGTACGCCGAGGTGGGCGAGCGAGACTTCACCGGGTCCCGGGATGCTGCCTCCGCCGATGAGCCCGATGTCGCTGATCGTGTGGTGGGGGGAGCGGAAGGGCCTTTGCCAACCACGCCGTGCGTCGGCGAGCGCCATGCCAGCCGCGGAATGCACGCCGAGGATCTCGAGGAATTCCTCTGGGTCGGGCGCCGGTAGGATGGTCGGAATCCGTTTCGCAATCAGTGATTTTCCGGAGCCCGGCGGGCCGATCATCAGCAGATTATGCCCGCCCGCGGCAGCGACTTCGACCGCTCGGCGGATGGCGGCCTGGCCTTTGACCTCGGCGAAGTCCGGCTGGCCGTCGGCTGACGTGACCTCTGGCGCTGGTTTCGGCATCAGCGGCGTCGCCTTCGATTCGCCGTTGAGGAATCGTAACGCGCCGTCGAGCGTATCGGCCGGGATGGCTTCGATGCCGCCGACCAGCGAGGCTTCTTCGGCCGAGGCGCGGGGCAGGATGACGCCGCGCAGGCCGGCCTTGCGTGCGAGAATCGCCATCGCCACGCCTCCGCGGAGGGGACGGGTCGCTCCGCTGAGTCCAAGCTCGCCGGCGATGAGGTAGTGCTGCAGGAACGTCCGATCGAGTTGCCCCGTCGAAGCGGCGATGCCGAGCGCGATGGGCAGGTCGTAGATGGCGCCTTCCTTCTTCAAGTCGCCGGGCGCCAGGTTGATGGTCGTGCGCGTCTCCGGTAGCCGCAGGCCGCTGTTCTGGAGGGCGGATTGCACCCGCTCTTCGGATTCCTTGACCGCCGCATCGGGCAGCCCGACCAACCACAACCCGTTTTCGCCGAGCTCGCCCGTATTGACTTCGATTTCGACAGGGACGGCTTCGACGCCGACCAAGGCGGCCGAACGGATGACGGAGAGCATGTCGCAGGGCAGAGGGAAACGCGGGTTGCCACAATCCTCGACGCTTGGGGCCTAAATCTCAGCAAAAGTGCCCATTGCTGGGTGGTTTACCTTGGCAACCCTTGGCGGCATCGGCTGTCATAGGAGAGTACCTTTCATGCTTTCCCGTCTCGTCTTTCTCGGTCTCGTCCTGTCGCCCTTAGGGTCCTTTGGGGCGTTGCCGGCGTTTCTTGAGCAGAACTGCGTCGAGTGCCATGACGCCGACGCCAAGAAGGGCGGTCTCGACCTGACGGCTCTCAAATCCGACCTGACCGATGCCAAGTCCTTCGAGACCTGGGTGAAGATTTTTGATCGTACCGCCAACGGCGAGATGCCGCCCAAGAAGAAGGCGCGTCCCGACGCCACCCAGAAGTCGGCTTACCTCGGTGATCTCTCCGCGCTTCTGTTTCGTCAGGATGCCTCCCGGATTGCCTCGCAGGGGCGTACGGTCGAGCGTCGGATGAACCGGTTCGAATATGAGAACGCCGTGCGCGACCTCTTGCAGGCGCCTTGGCTCGACCTGAAGGAGATTCTCCCTGAAGACACCGAAGCGTTTCGCTTCAATAAGACCGGACAGGCTCTCGACGTCTCGCACGTCCAGCTCCAGCGCTATCTTACCGCCGCGGAAGAAGGGCTGAAGTCGGCGTTCCTTTCGTCCGTCGAGAAGCCTGATGCCTCACCCAGGCGTTTCTACGCCCGCCAGCAGGGTAGCTACACCGGCAAGATGAAGTTCTCGGAATTCAACATGTCGCCCGAGCGCGCGACCTTTCCGACGCTCGGGTTCGCCGGCCAGCCCGACGTCCGTCGCGGCGACGCCAAGATGACCGTCGGCAAGGCTGACCCCAGGCTCCGCGACGAAGAAGGCGTGGGGGTCGTGCATGGCTCCTATGAGCCGGTGGAGCCTAACTTCGGTTCGTTCCGGGCGCCGACCGCCGGACGTTACAAGATCAAGCTCTGCGGTCACTCCGTGTGGGTCGGGCCGGGCAAGCCGACCGGCAAGGGCCCGGTGCGATGGCATATCCCTGACCTCGATGATATCTCCAAGGGCCGCCGGCCTGAGCCGGTGACGGTCTACGCCCTGACGCCTCCGCGCGTCCTGCGTCGCATCGCCAACGTCGACTTCAATCCTGACCCGACCGTCAACGAGATCGACGTCGTCCTGAAGGCTGGCGAGTCCATCCAGATCGACACCGTCCGTTTCTATCGCTCCCGTCCGGGTGCCAGCCGCGCGCAGAATCCCTTGGCGACCCCGGAAGGGCAGCCGGGCATGGTGATGCGCTGGATCGAGGTCGAAGGCCCCATTGCGCCGAAGTGGCCCGCTGCGCCTTACGCGGTGTTGTTCGATAATCTGCCTGCGAAGCGGGCCGTGGGCTCGCCCCTCCGCTATGATGTCGAAACGAACGACGCGCCGAAGGACGCCGAGCGGCTCCTCCGTCGTTTCGTGAAGCAGGCTTACCGTGCCCCCGTATCAGCGCAGGAAGAGGTCCGCTTCCTGCCGGTCATCTTGGGTGCGATGAAATCAGGCAGCACTTTCGCCGAGGCGATGCTCGCCGGCTACACCGCCGTGCTCTGCTCGCCTTCCTATCTTTACTTGCAGGAGAAGCCCGGCCGTCTGGACGACCACGCCTTGGCCGCGCGGCTGGCTTATTTCCTGTGGAACTCTCCACCCGACGCGCGGCTTCGTTCGCTGGCCGAGGCTGGTACGTTGCACGAGCCCAAGGTGCTGCGTGCGCAGACGGAACGTCTCCTGGCCGACCCTCGCTCGGCCCGTTTCGTCGATACTTTCACCGACTATTGGCTCGAGCTGCGTAAAGCCGGAGCCAACGACCCTGACAGCCTGCTCTATCCGGACTATTACCTTGATGACCATCTCATCGAATCGGCGCGCGACGAGAGCCACGCCACCTTCGCTGAAATGATTCGCGGCAATCTCCCTGCGCGCGGCATCGTCGACGCGGATTTCGTCTTCGTGAACGAACGCCTGGCGACCCTTTATCAGCTGCCTCCGGTCGCGGGCGCGAAGCTGCAAAAGGTGACTCTCCCTAAGGACAGCGTCCGCGGTGGTTTCATGACGCAGGCGGCTGTCCTTAAGGTCACCGCTAATGGCACGACGACCTCGCCGGTGATCCGGGGCGCGTGGATCATGGAACGCGTGCTCGGCCGTAAGCCCCCGCCTCCGCCTCCGAGTGTGCCGGCCGTCGAGCCAGATACCCGTGGCGCCGTGACGATCCGTCAGCAGCTGGATAAGCACCGCACGCTGGAATCTTGTTCTTCCTGCCACACCCAGATCGATCCGCCCGGTTTCGCCTTGGAGAGTTTCGACGTCATGGGCGGCTTCCGGTCGCGCTATCGCGCCTTGGACGGTAAGACTCCGGAGATCGGCCTCGGCAAGAACGGGCAGAAGTATGCCTTCCATAATGCCTTGCCCATCGAGACCTACGGCGACCTCGACGGCAAGAAGTTCGATGACATCCGTGATTTCAAGAAGATCGTCGCCGCCGACGAGCGTCAGCTCGCACGTAATATCGTCGGGCAGCTGACGGTCTATGCCACCGGTGCCCCGGTAGGTTTCGCCGACCGCCCGAAGGTCGAGGTCATCCTCGATCAGGCCAAGGCCGGCCATTTCGGCGTCCGCGATCTCATCCACGGGCTTGTTTCCAGCGAACTTTTCCTTAACAAATAACCTTACCCCCATGTCCTCTTCCTTGAACCCGGCCAACACGCCCTACGTCGCCTTCAAGCGTGCCGTCTCCCGTCGTCGTTTTCTGGCCGGTACCGGCGTGCTCCTCGCGTTGCCGATGCTCGACGCGATGACGCCCGCCTTCGCGGCCGCCCCGGCCCCCTCGGCCAAGCCGCGTCGCATGCTGGGTATCTGCAATAATCTCGGCCTTGTCCCCGACTACTTCTTTCCGACCGGCAAGGGTAAGGACTACAAGGCCTCGCCGTACCTCGAACTCCTGCAGGCGCACCGCAAGGATTTCAGCGTCTTCTCCGGCGTCTCGCACCCCGACGTCGACGGCGGTCACCCAGCGGATAATTGCTTCCTCACGGCGGCCCCCCACCCGAGCAGCGGCGGCTTCCGCAATACCATCTCGCTGGATCAATTCATGGCCGAACGTATCGGCCACTTGACGCGTTTCCCTTCGATGACCCTCGGCGTCAACTGCGCCCGCGGATCGCGCAGCCTTTCCTGGACGGCGGGCGGCGTGATGATTCCGACGGAAGAGAAGGCCTCCGAGGTCTTTCGTAAGATGTTCATGGGCGGTTCCGCCGCCGAAGTGCAGGCCCAGGAGCGTCGCCTCCAGCTCGGCCAGAGCATCCTCGATGCGGTCGGCGGTCAGGCGGGCGAGCTTCGCCGCACGATGGGCGGACAGGACCGCGATCGTCTCGACCAGTATTTCACCAGCGTCCGCGAACTCGAACAGCGGATGCAGATGTCCAAGGAGTGGGAGCGGAAGCCCCGTCCGGTGGCCAAGACCTCCGCGCCGCTCGATCCCAGCAGCCCGAAGGAGTACATGGATAAGGTCAGCCTGATGTACGACATGGCCCGCCTCTGCTTCGAGACCGACTCTTCCCGCGCCGTGACGCTCATGCTGGATAGCGTGAACACGCCGGCCTTGGATATCGACCACGTCCACACCACGACGGACGGCTATCACAGCCTCTCGCATCACGGTAAGTCGGCCAAGAAGCTTTCGCAGCTCAAGGATATCGACAGCATGCACATGCGCCTGCTCGCGAAGCTCATGGCGGACCTCAAGACCTCGAAGGAAGACGGCGCCCCGCTCCTTGACCGCACGATGATCCTCTACGGCAGCAACCTTGGTAACGCCAGCGCCCACACGACGATCAACCTGCCGACGCTCTTCATGGGCGGAGGTTTCAATCATGGTCAGCACCATGTGTTCGACACCGAGCACAACGCCCCGCTGCCGAACCTCTTCGTTTCCATGCTCCAGCGCATGGGCATCGATGCGGATAAGTTCGCGTCGTCGACCGGAACGATGCGCGGCTTGAACCTGGTCGGCTAATCGGAGGTTTCCTGCCGAATAGGACGGGGATAGGCACTTGCCCAAGGTTGCGCTTCGGGCAGTGTCGGCTGACCCCTTTCCAATGAAAATCCAGAAATCTACCGATGCCGTCGCCATGGGGCAGGCCGCTTCCGCGCAAGGGGCCAAAGTGCTGCGCGACGTCTTGGCCAAGAAAGGCCGCGCGAACATCATTGTCGCCACCGGTGCCAGCCAGTTCGAGACGTTGAAGCGCTTAATCAACGAGCCTGGTATCGATTGGTCCAAGGTCACGGTCTTCCATCTCGACGAATATGTCGGACTGCCTGAATCGCATGGCGCCAGTTTCCGGAAATACCTGCGCGAACGCTTCATCAGCCAGCTTCCCGCGCAGCCTGAGTTCGTCCCGGTCGATGGCGATGCCGCGGATTTGGGCGCCGAGCTCAAGCGCCTGAACGACCGCATCACCGCCTGCCCCATCGACCTCTGTTTCGCCGGCATCGGTGAGAATTCCCACCTCGCCTTCAACGATCCGCCCGCCGACTTCGCCACCGAAGTCCCTTACATCGTGGTGAACCTCGATCACGCCTGCCGCCAGCAGCAGTTCGGCGAAGGCTGGTTCCCGACCTTCGAGGACGTGCCCAAGCAGGCCGTCTCGATGTCTATCCGTCAGATCATGAAGAGCGCCTGCCTCATCCTTTCCGTGCCGGACAAGCGCAAGGCCGCCGCCGTCAAGGGAGCCGTCGAAGGTCCGGTGACGCCGACCTGTCCTGCTTCGATCGTCCAGCAGCACGCTGACTGTACGCTGTATGTCGACGCGGCCGCCGCTTCGGAGCTTTCCCGCTGAGCCGTGTCCGCCGCCTCGTTACAGCGCATCCTCGGCCGCGATCCCTCGACGGGCAGGGGCATCGTGGTCACGACCGAGGGCGAGCTGATCAAGGCAATCGACTTCCAGGAGCATGGTGAGAAGCAGTGGCTCAGCGCGGGCTTCGTCGACCTGCAGGTTAATGGCTATGCCGGCCATGACCTCAACGGACTCACGCTCGACGTCGCGAACGTCCAGGCCCTTTGCCGGTCGATGCTCCAGGTGGGCGTCACGACTTTCTTGCCGACGCTCATCACCGCGCCGGAAGCCCGAATTATCGATGCCTTACGGACGATTCGCGAGGCGTGCGCGCAGCATCCGGAAGTCGCCGCGATGGTCGCCGGTGTCCATGTCGAAGGACCGCACATCGCACCCGAGGACGGTCCGCGCGGCGCGCACCCTGCGGCCGACGTCCGCGCGCCTTCCGTCGCCGAGTTCGACCGATGGCAGCTGGCCGCCGGCGGGCTCGTGAAACTGGTCACGCTTTCGCCGCACTGGCCGGAGGCGCCTGCTTATATCCGCCATCTCGTGAAGGCCGGCGTCACTGTCTCGCTCGGTCATACTTCCGCCGACGCTGCCCAGATCGAGGCGGCGGTCGACGCCGGCGCGACCCTTTCCACGCACCTCGGCAACGGCTCGCATGCGATGTTGAATCGCCGTCATAACCATCTTTGGCCGCAGCTGGCGGACGATCGCCTCACCGCTATGTTCATCGCCGATGGGCATCACCTGACGCCCGCACAACTCAAGACGATGCTTCGGGCCAAAGGCCTCGAGCGATCATTGGTCGTCTCCGACACGGTTACCTTAGGCGGCCTGCCCGCGGGCAAGTATGAGACCCCCATCGGTGGTAAGGTTGAGCTTCGAGCCGATGGTTTCCTCGCGATCGATGACGGTAGCGGTAATTACCTCGCTGGGGCTGCTTTACCCATGACTGCGGCGATTCCCGTGCTCGTGAATCAGGTCGGGCTGACCTTGGGCGAAGCGATCTCCTTGCTGACGGTCGCACCCGGCCGGCAGGTCGGGGGTAGGGGAGTCTTGGTGGTAGGCCAGCCGGCTGACCTTATGGCATTCCATTGGGACAGTTCCTCGGTCCGGCCGGAAGTGGCTAGCGTCTGGCTGCGGGGCTGCTCGGTCGTCTGAGCCCCGAAAGGGGTTATTGAAAAATTCGATATAGGGCTGGGCAGCTAAGCCTCGCCTCCTTGTGGCCCGCGCCTAGTTTGAGGGCATGGAAGCATTATCGGTCTTGATTGGCTTTGCCTGCCTAGGACTCGGACTCTACCTGCCGGTCCGTTTCTTCAAGCTCATTGGGGAAGTGAAATCGCTGGAACAGCGTTTAGCGGTCTTGGATAAAAGGTTGCCAGCGAGCCCGGCGAATTCGGTCGCGGCGCCTTCGGTGGCCGCTCCGGTTCCCTCCGTCGCCACTGCACCCATCGCGCCTCCGCCTCTCCCGCCGACGCCGGTGCGGCCAGTGGCTCCGGTTCGGGCTGCTGTCGCGCAGCCTGATCCTCTTTCTGAGCGTCTCCGCGATCTCGGGCTGTTGCCTCCGGCTGACCTCAAGGGCGAGTATGCGCTCGGAGCCTGGTGGGCCGTGCGTGTGGGCGGGGTGCTCGCCGTCGCCGCGGTCGTCTTCCTCGGCATCTGGCTTAACCTGCGTTCCACGATTCCGCCGATTGTGCGTGTCATCGAGGTGGCTTTGGTCGGCGCGGGTCTTTTCTGGGGCGGCCTCCGTCTTTCGGCCAAGCGCAAGGACTTGGGAGAAGTACTGGCCGCCACTGGTCTCGCGGCCTGGCAGTTCGCCGCCTGGGCTACCTACGGACTCGATAAGATGCGGGTCTGTGAAAGCCCGGCTCAGGCCGCCTTGGTCCAGTTCCTCGTGGCCTTCGGCGTCGCCTTCGTCGCCCTGGCCAAGGGCAGCAAACTCTTCGGCCAGCTCGCGGTCGTCTTCGCCACCGTCGCGGTGTATTTCTCCATTGGTTCCGGTGCTGCGCCTGGGTCTACCGCGACGGGTGCCGGTTTGATTGCCTTGCTCGGCGTCATCCTGATGGTGCTTGGCCCGTGGGGCTCCGCCGGCGTGCTGGGGTTGATCGGCTCTCAGGCCTGCCTGTTGTTCCTTTACGACGCCATGCCGTCGAACGGTGCGAATTATCTGCCGCTGCAACTCGCTGCGCTGGGTTCGTTCCTCGTGCTCTGGATCGGCGAGCGCTTGGTAAGGGACGATGCTGTGTTGCTTGGGCGTGATGCCCGTGCGGCTTTCCAGCTCGCGAGCTTCTTTGCTCCGGCTTTCATCGCGCTTTTCCTGGCACAAGGGACAGAGGGGGATCGGGCAACGGTTTCCCTGCTTATCGCCTCAGTCGCCGCTCTCGCCGGCCTGCTGGAGCGGGGCCGAAGTCAGCTTGTCTTCGAGGTGTTGCTCTTGGCGGCGGTTGGCTTCGTCGGCGCCGGGCTGGCATGGCTCGTGGATCCGCATCTCATCTGGCTCATCTGGGCGCTCGCCGCCGCGGCTACCTTGGTCGTCGGCACGCGCACGCGCTCGGAGCTCGTCCGCTGGTCTTCGGAGGCCCTCGCCGGCGTCGCGACCTTCGCTTTCATCGACCACCCGCCGGCGAAGCCCTGGATCGCGCTGGCTGGTATCGCGGCCTTAGGCCTGATGCTGGCATTTCGCGAGGATTGGGAGCGCCTCTCGGGTTGGCAGAAATTCCGTCGCATCGTCGGCATCCTTGGCCTGGCCGCCGTCGTGCTGGCCGTCCAGGATCAATTACCGAAGGTCGACACCGGTTGGCCGTGGCTCGTGCTATTGCTGGTCGCCGCCGTGCGTTTCCGTCCGGCTCTGCTTTGGGCCGCGGCGCCGGGATACCTCTTCTCCGCCGTGCTTGTCATCTTCTGGCGTCCGATCGTCGGTTCGGAGCCGTCCGCTTGGGCGGTCTTCTGGGCCGCGTTGGTGCTGGTCGGCAACAGTGTCGCCATGTGGCGACTTGTCGGTCGAGCCGGCGATGGCGGCAGGGTCCTTCGCTTTGCTTTGACGTTCGTGACGGCCGTCGTGCTCTTCGCGTTCACCCATCACCTCGTCAGCCGCCTTCTTTCGCCGGCGACCGCAAACTGGTCTCCGTCCGCCTGGCGACTCGCCTTGCTTTGGTCTGCGGGTGCGACGATGCTGGTCGGAATCACCGTTCTCTGGCGCCGACTTGGAGCCATTCCGTCGGACCTTTCCTTGGCTGCCGCCGGCGGGCTCATCGGCTTCTTCGTCCAGGGCGTGGTCGCGGAGGGGGCTGGTCTGAGGCAGCTCGGCCTAGCCCAATCGCCCTTCATCCTGCTCGGCCATGGTTGCCTGCTATACGTCCTTGTCGTCCACACGAAGGAACAGGGAGCCTGGGGCAGCGTGCAGCGTGCCGCCCTTGGCGTCGGCTCCTTGTTCTTCATGAGTTTCGTCATGCTGGCCCAGCTGCCTGGCGCGGGCGTCTCGCTCTTCTGGGCCTTGGCTTCCTTGCTGACCTTCGTCATGGGCCATCTGCTGGCCACGCGTTCGCTACGCATGGTCGGCCTCGCCGGCCTGGTCATCGCGACCCTCCGGGTGCTCTCGCACGATATCACCGACATGCTCGGCCGCATCGCCGCCTGCGCTGCCGTGGCGGTCGCCTTCTTCGGCATCGCTTGGCTCTACGGCCGGATCACCGCCGAGAAGAAGGACGCTTAGATTAAAGCCTCTCCCTTATTATTCCTATGACCCCACTACGCTATGATTGTCACGTCCACCTCGTCGGTAACGGCCAGGACGGCAGCGGGTGCTGGCTGCGGATCGAAGGCCTCTGGCTGAGGGCGCTCAGCGAGGTCATGCGTCGGGCCGTCGGGATGCCGCTGCCGCTGACGCATAAGGACTTCGACGTGAAATACGTCGAGGCCCTCCGTGAGCTCATCCGCGGCTCCTACGTGGACAAGGCCTTGCTGCTGGCGCAGGACGAGGTCTACGACGAAGAAGGCAAGAAGATGGACTTCGGTTCGTTCCATGTGCCGAACGACTACCTGTTCAAGGTCTGCGGCGAGAATCCGGAGTTCGTGCCCGCGGTGTCGATCCATCCGGGGCGTAAGGACGCCTTGGAGGAGCTGGACCGCTGCCTGGCCTCCGGCGCCCGCGCCCTCAAGTTGCTACCCAACTGCCAGAACGTGGACTGCTCGCTACCTCAGTATGATGAGTTCTGGCGCCGCATGGCGGCTGCGGGCCTCCCGTTCCTCTGTCATACTGGCGGCGAGATGACCGTGCCGGTCATCAACCGTTCCTATCAGGATCCGCGTATCCTGCGTCGCCCGTTGGAACTCGGCGTCAAGGTCATCGCGGCCCATTCCTCGGGTAACAGCCACTTCTTCGACCAGAACTACTTCGGCGAGCTCATCAAGCTCATGGATGAATTCCCGAAGATGTATGCCGATACCAGCGCCCTCAATAGCCCGATCCGCAGCGGCGTCCTCAAACAGGTCAAAGAATCCGGCCGTTTAGGACGTTTCCTGCACGGAAGTGATTATCCTGTGCCCGTCGGGGCTTTCTGGGTGCGCCTGCGCGGACTCATTACTACGGCCCAATGGCGTGCGGCGGGTAAAATCCCGAACCTTATCGAGCGGGATGCCTTCCTGAAGCGCGCCATGGGCTTCGACGACGAGCACTTCACGCGCCTCAGCGAGGTGCTGCGAACGGTCTGAGCCTTAGAGCGACTTAAGCAGGGTAGGGATGTCGACCGATTCCGAGATCATCTTCTGGATGACCGGGATCTTGTCGGCGTCCTGCCGCATCGTCTTCACCGACATGTTATTGATGCGCGCCGTGACCGCAAAGGATTCGGCCTCGACGGCGGCCAGCGGGATACCGGCTTCTTTCATCCGCCGGACGATGTCGTCGTCGGGGAGCAAGCCGTTGGAAAAAATGACACCGGAGAGCGACTTCGCACCGTCGCCGAGGATGAAGGCTTCGAGGAGGTCTTCGCGGTCGCCCGGGACGATGACGAGGGTGCCGGGGACGCGGAGGTATTCGGCATGACGGCGGGCGGACATCGCGCCGATGACCACGCGGCGGACGCGACGGAGGCCCTCGGGTTGGTGGATCCAGCGGGCTTTTGTCTCGTCGGCCACCTGGTCGAGATTCGGGTAGACAAGCATCTCTTGGAGGGGGACGACGCCAAGCAGCGGCACGCCGAGCTTACGCAGGCCACGGCCGGCGAAATCGCGGATGAATTCAAGCTTGTCCGGCATCACCTTGTTCAGGATGGCGCCGACCACTTCCACGCCCGCCTTGTCGAAGAGCGCCTTGTTCAGGGCGATCTCGTCGATCGGCTTCCCGATGCCGCCGGCGGCGACGATGATGGCCTTCGAGCCGAGCACCTTGGCGTTGTCGGCGTTGGAGGCGCCGAAGACCGAGCCCACGCCGGCATGGCCGGAGCCTTCGACGACCACGATGTCCTTACCGTAGGCCGTCCGGTCGAAGGCGCGGCAGATGCGGTCCTTGAGCTGCGGCCCGATCTCGTCGGGGTTCTCGAGGTATTGCTTCGTGAAGTCAGGGCCGATGGCCACGGGCGACATCGCCGCGATCGGGATGTCGAGATCGAAGAGCCCGTCGATGAGGAGCGTGTCCTCGTCGACCTGGTCTTCACCCGACATCACCACACGCTGAGCGATCGGCTTGATGTAACCGACGTGCAGGCCCATCGCCTGGAGGGCGGCCGTCAGGCCGAGGCAGGTGGTCGTCTTACCGTCGTTCATGCGCGTCGCCGCGACGAAGACCCGTCGCGTGTCGAGGTTCATCGGGCGCGCGAGCAGCCCGGGAACGTTATCGGCGAAACGTTTACGAACGGCCATGGTCAGGCGGCGGGTCCGTCTTTGAGCTTCGGGAAGAGGTAGGACTTGTCGACCGCCTGGGCGGCGACAATGACCGCCGTACCGAAGATATCGTGGGCGCTGGCGCCGCGGGAGATCTCGGCGGCGGGGCGCTCAAGGCCCGTGAGGATCTGGCCATAGGCCGGGATATCGGCGATATGCTGGGCGAGCTTCGAGGCGATGTTACCTGAATTGAGGTCGGGGAAGATGAGCACGCTGGCGCGTCCGGCGACGGCGCCGGCCACTTCCTTGGACTGGGCCGCAAACGGATTGATGGCCGCGTCGGCCTGCATGTCGCCATCGATATCGCAGGTGATGCCCAGTTCACGGGCCTTGCGCCGGGCGAGGTCGGTGGCGACTTGGACTTTCTTTACCGAGGCTAGGCGCGGGTTGGAAGCGTGGGTCGAATAGGCGAGCATCGCGACCTTCGGGGTCGTGTTGGTCAGGTGGCCGGCGAGGCCCGCGGTGGTCACCGCGATGTCGGCGAGCTGTTCGGCGGTCGGGTCCGGGATGACGCCGCAGTCCGCAAGGAAGAGGACGCCTTCGATGCCGAACTTGCCTTCTTCGGATTCAAGGATCTGCATCGAGGAGACCGTTTCGACGCCTGCCTGACGGGGCATTACCTGCAGGATGGCGCGGAGGCCGGAGGAGGCGTGCAGCGTGGCTCCCGAGATCAGCGCGTCGGCGCCGCCGGTGGCGACCATCAGGCAGGCGAAGTAGTTGGGGTTGAGGGCGAGTTCAGCCGGGTTGCCCTGGAGGTTCGTATTACCGTAGCGCTGGATCGATTCGAGTTTCTCCGTGAAGCTCTTGAGCTCATCGCTGCGTTCCGGTTCGATGACGCGGATGCCTTCGAGGCTGATATTGAGGCGGGCGGCGTTGACCTTGATACGCTGGCGGTCGCCGACGAGGATCGGCACGCCGAGCTTCTTGACCACGAACTGGCGGGCGGCCTGGATGACGCGGGCGTCGGCGCCTTCGGGAAAGACGATACGCTTGGGGTGGTTCTGGAGGCGGGCGGAAAGGCGGGAAATGAGGGACATGGTCGGTGGACGCTGGTGAGGGCCAGCGGAAGCGTATTAAGTTTAAATCAGCCCGCAGGGCGAGGCAGAAGGCATCACCTTGCGAACCGTTGCCGCAGCGTCACTTAGCCGGCGTGGGCAGGGTCGGCTTGAAGGCGGGGAGGCCTTTGAGCGCACCTTTGGCGGTCGACTCGACGTGGTAGCCCATCTTCTCAAAATACTCACTCACGTCGGCCTTGGCGGCCTTGCCGTAGCGCAGGGCGAAGAGGCTCTGCAGCTGTTCTTTGGTCGCTCCCTTCGGTGCGGGTTCGGCGGCGTAGGAGCGGAGCGTCTGGCGGAGGGGTTCCCAGCCATGGGCGCGGATCAGGACGACGAAAGTCGCGAGTTGTTCGAACGGGCCCTTGTTGGGTTCGGCGGCGAAGCGCTTGGCGAGGAGCTCATCGATTTTCTCCATCGCCGGATGGCCGCGTCCCTGCGGCTTGCCGACGAGTTTTTCCATCACGTAGAGGGAGAAGAAATTGCAGGTCACTTCCGTCTGGCCGTCGAAGGTCCAGTCGCGGCGCTGGTGGTTATGGCCAAGCTCATGGAAGAACCCCCAGTTGCCTTCCTTGGTCAGCTTCGGGAGGTCGATGCTGTCCTTCTGTGACGGCTCGATCCAACACATGAACGGGTAGCCCGAGTGCATGAAGCCGGCGGAGATCTGCCGGTCCGGGACGACGCGTTCCGGGGCGAGACGGTTCAGCGCGACGAGGTCGCCTTCGAGCGCCAACGCCTTGTCCCACCATTCCAGCAGCGCTTTCGGGTCGGTGAGTTTCTTCGCTTCGGAGGCCTGGACGTGGAGGATCACATGTTTGCCGACGAGCGTGACCCACGGAGCGGGGTGCTGCTTGGCCTTCATCCAGGTGTCGGGAGTGTCCTTGCCGAGGACGTAGGTGGGCATCGCGACGGCGTTGCTGAATTCCAATGGAGCGGAGGGCGACGCCTTCACCGGCTTCCGCCAATCCTTATGGGAGCTCTGGATGAAGAGCTGGCCGCCGAACGCGTTGGCGATCTTGTTGTCGCCGACCTTCAGCTCGAACGTCCGGTTGATCACCGGGAAGCGGTTCCACTTATCGAGCTTGAGCAGGCTGTCGCGGTGGCAGCCGACGATGATCTTCACCACGCGGTGCTCGGGGAGCGACGCAACCTTCACGATCACGACCTCGCCCGGCGCGGCGTAGAGTCCGGTCTCCTGCCAGGCGTCCGGGCCGGTGGCGAGGTTGGGTGCGTTGCCGGCGGTGGTATCCCAGCGGTGGACGAGGTTGGAATCGTAGACGACCTTGCGGGCGACGCGCTCTTTGGCTTCGACGATGCCCGGGAAATCCGCTGCCGCCGGATGGGCGCCGAATGTGCCGGGCTCCTTGGCCATATAAGTCTTGATGGATTCATGCAGTTCGCCGCGGGCAGCTCCGGCGGGCTGCAAGAAGGGAGCTTTTTTCGACGGCGTGATCTCTTCCGGGGAAACGGCGGCGAAAGCGACGGAGGTCGCAAAGAGCAAGGCGCAAAAGGGACGCATAGTGAGGGGTGCCTCACCTTGCCTTTCCCGCTCAGCCTCGCCAACGTCAAACCCTGCCGCCGGGGCGGTTTTTAACGGAAGATAACGGTCTTATTGCCAGCGAGGAGAACGCGGTCCTCGACGACGGCGCGCAGGCCGCGAGCAAGTACGACCTTCTCGATGTCCTTGCCCAGGTGGGCCATGTCTTCCGGCGTGTCCGAGTGGTCGATGCGGATCACGTCCTGTTCCACGATGGGTCCTTCGTCGAGGTCGGGCGTGACGAAGTGGCAGGTCGCGCCGATGAGCTTCACGCCGCGGCGATGCGCCTGATGGTAAGGCTTTGCACCGGCGAACGAAGGGAGGAACGAATGATGGATGTTGATGATCTTGCCGGCGAAGTCGCGGCACATCGGTTCGTCGAGCACCTGCATGTAGCGGGCGAGGACGATGAGATCCGCTTGCGCGTCGCGGAAGACCTGCTCCATCTTGCGAAACGCCGCGTGCTTCGTCTCCGGCGTCACCGGGACAAAGTGGAACGGGATGCCGTGGGCTTCGACGATTTTACGATGGTCTTCGTGATTGGAGATCACGCAGGGGACGACGAAGGGGAAATCCTGGGCGACGTGGCGGGCGAGCAGGTCGTACAGGCAGTGCTCCTGCTTGGAGCAGAGCAGGACGACGCGGCGCGGTTGCGCGGAGTCGGAGACCTTCCAGTCCATCGCGAACTTCTTGGCCAGAGGGGCGAAGCGTCGGGCGAATTCGCCGACGGGGAAGTCGAGGTACTCGGCTCGGATCTCCACGCGCATGAAGAAGCGGGAGAGCTCGTGCTCGGTGTGCTGGCTGGCTTCCGTGATCCAGCCTTTATGGCCGGCGACGAACGCGGACACCTCGGCCACGATGCCGCTGGTGTCTGGGCAGGAGAAGCTGAGGGTGAGCGTACGGGCCATGGGTGCAGGATGGAAGGGGAGGGGCGAGTGGGTCAAGACACGGTGGCGGGTGCGCTCTGCGGGATGGCCGTATTATCATCAAATATGCCCGCCCTCGGTTTGCCTGCAGGATTGACCAGCCCCGGTCCCTTCCTACGTTGACCCTTCACCTTTTACCAAGATGGCCAAGACCCTGTTCCAGAAAGTTTGGGAAGCGCATACGGTGCGCAAGCTGCCTAACGGGCAGACCCAATTGTTCATCGGCACGCACCTCATCCATGAGGTGACGAGTCCCCAGGCCTTCGGCATGCTCCGGGACCTCGGCCTCAAGGTGAAGTTCCCGCAGCGGACCTTCGCCACGGTCGACCACATCGTCCCGACCAACGAGCTCAAGGAGCCCTACTCCGACCCGATCGCCCAGGAGATGATCGAGGCCCTCCGGAAGAACACCAAGGACTACGGCATCCGCTTCTTCGACACCACGACCGG
>CALEEU010000106.1 GCA_937875975.1 uncultured Opitutia bacterium
CTTATCCTTCTTCTCCTGTTCGAGCGAGGCCTTGATGGAATCGTTGAAGGCCTTGGTGCGTTCGGCTTCGGTCAGCGCCGCCGGTGCTTGCTGTGTGGCGCTATAAGCGCCGCCTTCCCAGCGCAGGTTACGGACCGCGGGATTGAACCCACGCGTCCAGCCTTTCGCCGGGGTCATCTCCGCGGTCTTGAGTTCTGCCGGGATGTTCGGCGTGAAGCTGAGGTCGGTCAGGGTGCTCCAGTCGGCGAGCTTCGCCTTGGTCGTTCCGATCGGACGTAGGTCCTGCGGGGCGACTTCGACCGTTGCCCAGCCGTCCTTGACTTCGAGTTTCTTCACTGCGGCGTATTCCGCCTTCGGTCCGGCGGCGAAGGATCCCCATTCGTTGCTGACGAATTTCACGGCGAGCCAGCTGGCCTCACGGGCTTTGATCTCGAAGCGCAGCTTGGCGCCTTTCGGCCCGCGCCACTTGGAATCCTTCACCTTGCGGGTATGCACGCTCCACAGCTCGGGGTTACCCCAGTTGATCCGATACCAGTCGCCCCAATCACCGCTGTCTGCGGTGAGCAGTCGCTCCGGCGTATCGGTCGCCTGCGTGCCCGCGGCCTTGAGTTGAGCAGGTGTCGCCCAGGCTTCGCGCGAGCTGAAGTAATAGGTGTCCGAGTTAGTCACGCCCGGGACGGTCGGCATCTTGCGGTATTCCTCCGGCGTCGCGTAGACGACGTTGGCGTAGGCGAAGAGCGGTTGTGCCGGGTCCATCAACGGTGCCTCGGCGATCCAGCGTCCGTCGACCTGCTTGGCCTCGAGTCGACGCCAGAAGCGCGTGAGTTCATGGACGTCCTGGCTGACGTAGATTCGGACGGTCTGACAGGGCTTGGAAGCATCGGGCGTGACGACGACCTTCGGGACGCGGCCGGCTTCGATGGCGATGGCGGGGGTGGTCGGGATGAGCCCCGTCTTACCCTTCAGGTGAGTCTCGAACCAGAGGTGCTGGGTCAGTGCGCTGGCGTGGTCGTGCCGGTGATTGAAATGCGGCGACATGCTCAGACGCAGCAGCGAGTCCGGGACGGCGCGCCAGGTCCACGCCATGTTGTCCATGTGCGCGTGGAAGTCATTGGTCGGGGAGAACCAGAGCGTCGGCACGCTCAGGCGCTCGATGTAGGGATTCTCCGAGGTCGTCGCGAGGGCGAGCGGGGTGGCCTTGGAGCGTTGTCCGCCGGGCATCTCGTCGAGCGTCGCGATCAGATCACCCGAGCCGCCGCAGGAAGGTACCGCCGCTTTCACGCGTTTATCGATGCCAGTGAGATGGGTGGTGAGGCGTCCGCCCATCGAGTGGCCGTAGACGCCGAGGCGGGCGGGGTCGACCTGCGGCTGGCTTTGCAGGAAGGTCAGGCCACGGCGGGCGGCGAGCGTGACCAGGAACCAGTTGTCGTTGCGGGGTGAATCGACCGGATCGAGCGTGAAAGCGTCGGGCTTCGTGCCTCCGGCGAAGTGGTTGACCGGATTACGCTGGGGAGGATGGGTGGCGTCGAGCGCGCCCCAGTCGGTATTGAGGCCGTCGTAAATCTTGCCATCGGCGAAGGTCATCTTGTTGCCGCCCCAGTTGAGCGAGAGGCTCGCGTAGCCACGCTTCGCGTCCGTCACGACCGTTGCGAGATTCGCGGACTGGCCGCCGCCATGGATGTGCATCAGTCCGGGCAGGGCCGTGGCGCCTTTCGGAAATGCGTAGAACGCCGCGACCGTGGCGGGCTGGCCCTTGAAGATACCCACGCGGTAGCGGATGACCCGGCAGACGATACCATCCTGCTCCCATTCCTTGGTCACTTCGGCTTCGATCGGTTCCTTGCGCGGATCAAAATCCCCCCACAGCGCGTCGAGATTCTGTGGCGCCTGGCCGTCCTTTAGTGGCGGCAAAGTCTCCGCGCCGAGGTGGGTCAGTAAGGCCAACAAGCAGAGTAGCGGGAATCTCATCGGGGGTGTGGTCAGGATGGATACAGTCCCAAGGGAGACCAGCGGGAAAGGTAGGGTCGGGACCGCGTCATGATCTGGACTCCCCGGGCGGGTCTATGACTAGACCGGGGCCCCCGCTTGGTCAGAGAACCGGGCGGCTAATGGGGTCTTGAAGTAAAAATGCTCGATTTCGAAAAATGTAGCCAAGGTTTGAGGTCGTCTGCCGCGGGGTCGATAATGATGGCCATGAAGCTTCAGCCAGAACTGGCGGATCTCTTACGGCAGGCTTACTCGGGGGAGAAAGCCGCGGCCTTTGCCTATATCGGACACGCTCGTTCGTTGCGTGACCCCGAGGTGCGCCGGGCAGTCAAGCAGATCGAGGAGGACGAGTGGAATCATCGTCGCGAGGTCCTGGCGTTGATGCAGGAATACGGTGTGCCGGTATCCCGCTGGTATGAATGCAAATACCATATCATCGGGCGTATTATCTCGGCGGCTTGCCATGTCATCGGCTGGTTCATGCCCCTCTATTTCGCCGGCCGACTTGAGAGCGGCAACGTCTGCGAATATATCGTGATGAAAGACTATTTCAATGCTCTCGGGATTACCAAGCACGATGCCATCCTCTATGAAATGGCCGTCAAGGAACGCGAGCATGAGGACTTTTTTCAGCTACAGGTGAAGGACAGTCGCCGGCTGCCGTTTTTCGAGAAGCTCTTCGGTTGGGGTGGCCGACAGGGTTTCAATACCCTTGACGCTTCGAAGAAGGAACCGGACCTAGCGAAGGTCGACGCCAAGTCTTCGGGATGCCGTCGCTAGCGTGCTTACTTACGCACCCACCCGATCAGCTTGCTGTACCAGCGGGTCGGCTTGGCGGCGTTGTCGCGGCGGGCCTGCAGGAGGGCGAGGATCTCGGACTTGCCGGCGAGGGTGGCGAAATCAGCGGGCGTCGAGCCGCCTTGGTCGGCGAGCGGATCCGCGCCGGCGTCGAGGAGCAGGGTGGCGATTTCGACGTAACCCTTGAAGGCCACGCCGCCCAGGGGCGTCTGGCCCTTGTCGTTACGCAGGTCAACCGTGGCGCCCGATTTCAGCAGTAGCTTCACGACCTCCGCCCGTCCATGGTAACTGGCCAGCATCAGGAGCGTGTTGCCCTTGGCATCGCGCGCATCGACCGCCAGTCCGCCCTTCAGCAGGGCGCTAAGGCCTTCGGCATCGCCACTACGAGCCAAGTCCGCGGCGGCGTCGGGGAGAAGATTCGGAGGAGTCATGTTTAACCGAGCAGCGCCCGCAGGCCTGCTTCGTCGAGGATGGCGACGCCGAGTTCTTGTGCCTTGGTGAGCTTGGATCCCGCTTCCTCGCCGGCGACGACGTAGTGCGTGTTCTTGCTGACGCTGCCGGAGACCTTGCCGCCGGCTTTTTCGATCATGTCACGTGCTTCGTCCCGTCCGAGCGTGGGCAGGGTGCCAGTGAGCACGAAGGTCTTGCCGGTGATACCTGCGACGGAGCCTGCGGCGGCTGCCTCGACGAGGTTAAGTCCGGCCGCGCGCATGGCCTTCACCCAGTCGCGATGGTTAGGGTCGCTGAAGAAGGAGAGGATGGACTCGGAGACTTCGATGCCGACGCCGGAGATGACGGATTCATACGAGACGCCGCCTTTCTTGCCGATCTTGGTGTGGAGCAGGTCGCCCGGCTGGGCTGACTCGAGCGCGTCCATGGACTTGAAGTGACGGGAGAGGTCCTTGGCGGTCTGCATGCCGACGTTCGGGATGCCGAGGGCGTGGATCGCGCGCCAGAGCTCGCGCTGCTTGGCCTGTTCGAGGCCGGCCATCATGTTGTCGACGGACTTGTCCTTGAAGCCTTCGAGCATACGCCACTGGGGCGGCGTGATGGCGAGGGCATCGACCGGGACGTCGACGAGCTTGAGGTCCACGAGCTGTTCGGCGACGGCGTCGCCGAGGCCGTCGATATCGAGGCACTGCTTGCTGGCGAAATGCACGAGGCGCCGGACCTTCATGTCGCGCGACGGAGTGCGGAGCTTGTAAGCGGCTTCCTCGCCATCGCGGGCGGCGTCAAGGCCGAGCTCCTTGAGGCGGGCTTCGAAGTCGAAAGACTTCGCGTCGGCGGGACGTTTCTCGAGCACGACGCCGAGCACCTGCGGGATGATCTCGCCGGCCTTCTGGATGCGGACGGTATCGCCTTCACGGATATCCTTGCGGGCGATTTCGTCGGCGTTGTGCAACGTCGCGCGCGCGACGGTCGAGCCAGCCAGCAGGACGGGATCGAGTTCGGCGACGGGTGTGATGGCGCCGGTACGGCCGACCTGCATGCTGATTGACCGGAGGATGGTCTCGGCCTGGTCGGGCGGGAACTTGAACGCCACGGCCCAGTGCGGGAATTTGCTCGTCGTGCCGGCGCGGCGTTGGTCTTCGAGGCGGTTGACTTTCACCACCGCGCCGTCGGTCGGGAAGGGGAGGTCGCGGCGAACGACGTCGAGCTGCTGGATGGCCTTCCAGGCGGCGTCCACGCCTTGCTGGACGTCGATGTCGTCACGAATGGGGAAGCCCCAGGCCTTGAGCTTGTTTTTGAAATCCTTGAGCGAAGCGAAAACGGAAGCCGGTTCACAGGCGCCGAGGCCGTAGCAGACGATGCTAAGTCGACGCTTTCGGGCTTCCTCGCCGTCGAGGAGCTTCACCGTGCCGGCCGCAAGGTTGCGCGGATTGGCGTAGAGCGGTTCGCCTTCGGCTTCGCGCAGTTGGTTGAGGCGCTGGAACTCGGCGAGGGCCATGTAGATTTCGCCGCGGACCTCGAGGAGGTCGGGCGCGCCCTTGAGCGTGCGGGGGATCTCGCGGATGAGGCTGACGTTGGCCGTGACGTCGTCGCCCCGGGCGCCGTTACCGCGGGTGACCGCGCGCACGAACTGGCCTTTCTCGAAAGTGAGCGAGACCGCCACGCCGTCGACTTTCGGTTCGACGATGAATTCCAGGCCCGTGCCGCCAAGGGCTTTGTAAAGACGGTCGCCGAAGGCGCGGAAGTCGGCTTCGTCGTAAGTGTTGTCGAGCGACAGCATCGGCGCCTTGTGGTCGGCCTGCTGGAAGCCCTCGGACTTGTCATCGCCGATGCCGAGGTCGGGTCCGGCTAGTTCCGGGTGCTTGCGCTCCAGGTCGGCCAGCTGGTCGACGAGCTTGTCGAATTCGAAGTCAGAGATCTCGGGAGCGTTCTTCTTCCGATACAGCTCCTCGTAGCGCAGGATTTCGGCGCGGAGGCGGAGGATCTGATCGCGGGGAGATTCCGACATGGACGTCGGCGGAGGATAAAGGGGGGAGGGAGGGGAGGGGAAGGTTTAGATGCTGAGGGGTAGGGGTGGGGGTAGGGGTAGGGACAGCACCACGTGCTGTCCTAGTGCAAAAGTGCAAATCGGCCTGCGGCCTGTGCAAAGGTGCAAAAGTGAGAGCAGTCGTTTCGGGTGGCGGGAGATGCATTTTCAGGTCTCAGGTCTCGGCCATCGGGTATCAGGTTC
>CALEEU010000107.1 GCA_937875975.1 uncultured Opitutia bacterium
GCGTAGATGCGGATGTGGTGCGGGCAGTTCATCGGCTTCAGCAGGAAGCCCTGCACGGTGCCGTCCGCCAGGCGGTTGGTCAGTTCGCCGCAACCACAGCCTTCCTTGGCGAGCATCTCCATGGCCTCGCGTTCGACGAGCGGAGGGAACTGGGCGTCCTTGTAATAAGGGAAGTGGCCCGAGGTGCGATAGAGGTCGAGGTTGCCGATATGCGGCGTGAACACCTGCTTGTAGCCGGTCTGGAAGAGGCGCTCGGAGATGAAGTTCTGGAGCTCCTGGCGGACGACGGCGCCGTTGGGCGTCCAGAGGATGAGTCCTTGCCCCACTTTCTCGTCGATATGGAAAAGCTTCAGTTCCTTGCCGAGTTTACGGTGGTCGCGCTTCTTGGCTTCTTCGGCGCGCACCATGGCCTGCTCGAGCTCATCCTTGGTGGCGTAAGCGGTGCCGTAGATGCGCTGCAGCTGCTTGTTCTTCTCGTCGCCGCGGTGGTAGGCGCCGGCGATGTGCAGGAGCTTGAACGCCTTGACCTGGGAGGAGTAGCGGACGTGGGTGCCGGCGCAAAGGTCGACGAATTCTCCGTTCTTATAAAAGGAGATGGTCTCGCCGGCGGGAATGTCACCGAGGCGGCCGACCTTGTAGGCATTCTGGCCGCGCTCGCGGAGCAGCTTCTCGGCTTCCTCGCGGGTGCACTCGAAGCGCTCGAACTTCTGGTTCTCCTTGGAGATGCGGCGCATCTCTTCTTCGATCTTCACCAGATCGTCGGCCGTGAAGGCGTGGTCGAGGTCGAAGTCGTAGTAGAAGCCGTTGTCGGTGGGCGGCCCGATGTCCAGCTGGGCCTGGGGGAACAGGCGGAGCACGGCGGCGCCCAGCATATGGGCGGCGGAGTGACGGATCTCCTCGAGGGGAGTCATCTGCGGGCGGGAAGACATGGCGGAATACCCCACTCGCTAGGGACTACCGAGGCGGAGGGCAAGGACGGAGCAATCGCCCTGCCCTGCCTTACGATTTCTTCAGTTCGTAGCCGTCCTTGCGGTCCAGCATCGTCCAACCGAGCGCAGCAAGGTCTTTACGAAGCTGGTCGGCGGCGGCGAAGTCCTTGGACTGCTTGGCGGCCCAGCGACGGGCGCCTAGTTCGGCGACGTCGGCCGGAATCGCGACTTCGGCCTTGGCCGCAAAGAGTTCAAGCCCGAGAGCGAAGAGGATCTTGGCGAGGCCGGAGATATCCTGACGGGCCTGTTCGGCCGACGGCTCATCCTTTTCGGCGAGCACGGTGAAGACCTGACCGAGGCAGCCCGGGATATTGAGGTCGTCCTGCAGGACTTCCCAGGCTTTGGCAAAGCGACCCCACGAAGTCTGGACTTCTTGGGCGACCGGCGCGGCAAACTCGGCGCGGGTGAAACCGGCGGCGGCGAGGAGGCGATCGGTGCCACGCTCAAGCTTGGCCAGGGCCGAGCGGGAATCGTCGACGCCCTTCATGGTGAAGTTAAGCGAGCTGCGGTAATGGCCGGAGATCAGCGTGGCGCGGACTTCCATCGGCGTGAAACCTTTGGCGACGAGTTCGTCGAGCGTGTAGAGGTTGCCCTTGCTCTTGGACATCTTCTCGCCCTCGACCATCAGGTGGGCGCTATGGAACCAGTGGGCGGCGAAGCCCTTCACGCCGGTGGCGCACTCGGACTGGGCGATCTCGTTCTCGTGGTGCGGGAAACAGAGGTCGATGCCGCCACCATGCAGGTCGAACGTGGCGCCGAGGTGGGCCAGCGACATCGCCGAACACTCGATATGCCAGCCGGGACGGCCTTCGCCCCAAGGAGACGGCCAGAAGTTGGCGCCGTCCTCGGGCTTACGGGACTTCCACAGGGCGAAGTCGGAAGCCGACTCGCGTTCATATTCGTCGGCGTCGTTGGCCTCGCCGGCGGAATTCTCGGACTGGGTCTCGAGCTTGGAGAAGTCGATGTGGTTCAGTTTGCCGTAATCCGGGCAGGTGCAGACCTTGAAGTAGACGGAGCCATCCTTGGCGACGTAAGCGTGGCCGCGGTCGACCAGGGCCTTGATCATCGCGACCTGCTGGGGGATGTGCTCGACCGCGCTCGGCTCGACATGCGGAGGCAGGAGACCGAGGGCCTTGCAGTCGGCGTGGAACTTGTCGGTCCAGGTCTTCGTGAAGGCGCCGAGCGTCTGACCGGCTGCCTGGGCTCCGCGGATCGTCTTGTCGTCGACGTCGGTGATATTGCGGACGTGCTTCACCTTGAGACCCGCGACCTCGAGGGCGCGGCGGAGGATATCCTGCACGGTGAACGTGCGGAAATTTCCGATATGGGCCGGACCATAGACCGTAGGACCGCAGCAATACATGCCAAAGACGTCGCGGCCGGGCTTCGGGAGCAACGGCCGCTTCTCGCGGGACATGGTGTCATGCAGGAACACGGGCATAGGCTCAGTTAGCGAACCTTGGCCCTGCTGGGCGAGTCGGAACTACGTCGGTCAGCGCTGCAGGACCCGGACGTAATCTACCTTGAACCGGACGGGGAAGCGAGTCTCCGCCCCGACCGGGCCGCCGAAGCCGCCGCCGACCGCGAGATTCAGCAACAGGAAATACTTCTGATCGAACGGCGCCGGATACGGCCCGCCGGAAGAGCTCCACTCCTTCTGCTCCTGCACCTGGATCCCGTCGACGAACCAGCGGAATGATTCCCGTTCCCATTCCACGGCGAAGACATGGAAGCCCGAGGTGAAGTCGCCCTTGGGTGATCGGTAAGGCTGTCCCTTGTAGATGTTCTTCGGCCACGGCGCCCCGTAATGGAGCGTCCCGTGCACCTGGTCGGGCTCATGGCCCTTGAACTCCATGATATCGATTTCCCCGCTCGCCGCCCACCCGCCATACTTCTCCTCGGAAGGAAGCATCCAGAAAGCCGGCCAGACGCCCTTCCCTGCCGGCAATTGCGCTGACATCTCGAAACGCCCATACAGCCAGTCCGCGCGGCGCTTGGTCCGGATACGGGCGGAAGAATAATCTTTCTGCACACCGGCTACGTTCACTTTCTCCTTCCGTGCCTCGATGATCAGGTGCCCGTCCTCGACGCGCAGGTTCTGCGGGCGGTCGAAGTAATATTGCAGCTCGTTATTGCCGCCGCCGTGACCGTTCTCTTCGACCGACCATTTCGTCCAATCGAGTTCCTTGCCGTTGAAATCATCGCGCCAGACCTCCCGCCATTCGCCGGCGGACAGGGCCAAGGCCAGCAAAAGGAGGGGGAAACCTAACCGCATGCAGGCATTCTCCCCGACGGCGCGGAACGGACAAGGTCATAAAAGGGATTATGGCTTGTTTCAATAAGCCCGAAAAGAGATAACGGTGCCCCTCCCCTCAACCTCATCCCCATGAAACTAGGCACCAAATCCCTGCACGCCGGTCAGAAGGCCGACCCGACCACCGGTTCGCGCGCCGTCCCGATCTATCAGACCACGAGCTACCAGTTCCGCGACACGGAACATGCCGCGAACCTCTTCGGCCTGAAGGA
>CALEEU010000108.1 GCA_937875975.1 uncultured Opitutia bacterium
AATCCCGCCGACTACAAGGAAGGCATCGTCGGCAGCTCCGAGCCGATGCAGGAAGTCCTGAAGTCGATCGGCCAGGTCGCCGCGAGCGACGCTACCGTACTCATCACCGGCGAGAGCGGTACGGGCAAGGAACTCGTCGCGCGCTGCATCCACCAGCATTCGCTCCGCGCCAAGGGCACATTCCTCGCGGTCAACTGCGCGGCCATCCCCGAGAACCTCATCGAATCTGAACTCTTCGGCCACGAGAAGGGCGCCTTCACCGGCGCGACCAACCAGAAGCTCGGCAAGTTCGAGCTCTGCGATGGCGGCACGATCTTCCTCGACGAAATCGGCGACATGTCCCTCCCCACGCAGACCAAGGTCCTCCGCGCCATCCAGGAAGGCGAGATCCAGCGCGTCGGTGGCACGGTCACCGTCAAGATCAGCGTACGTCTCGTCGCCGCGACGAACAAGGACCTCGAGGCGATGGTGGCCACCCGCCAGTTCCGCGAAGACCTCTACTACCGCCTCAACGTTTTCCGTATCCGCCTGCCCGCACTCCGCTTCCGCAAAGGTGACGTGCCGCTCCTCGTGGACTACATGCTGCAGCGCCAGGCCGCCGCGAAGAAGATCAAGCCGAAGCGCCTTTCGAACGAAGCGCTCGACGCCTTGCTCGCCTACGACTGGCCGGGCAACGTGCGTGAGCTCGAGAACGTCGTGCAGCGCGCCAACGTGCTCGCCAAGGGCGAGACAATCCTCCCGAAGGACCTGCCTCAGGACGTCCTGAACCCACGCAAGATCGCCGTGGCCCCCGTGGCTGCGATGGCCGCTCTTGCGGCCACCGTGCCGGAAGCTGCCGCCCCGGTGGCTGGACTGATCCCCGCCTACGATACGATCTACAAGCAGTGCCGAGTGAACGACGGAAAATCCATCCTCTCGGCCATCGAGATGGAGATGATCCGCCGAGCCATGGAAGAGACCCGCGGCAACCAGCTCCGTTCCGCGATGATCCTCGGCATCAATCGCTCGACGCTGAAGAAGCGCCTGCTCGAGATGCGCGAAGCCGGTATCAAGGTCTTCACTTAACCTTTGCCTCGGGCTGGGAATGGGTTTGGTTAGGCGCTTCCCCATGAGCACCTCACCCCTCCGCACCACCCTGCTGGCCACGGCCGCGCTCTTCCTGAGCTCGTACGCCGCGTTCGCCGGCGAAACGATCCAGATGTTCGACGGTAAGTCCCTCGCCGGCTGGAAGGCCTCGAAGAACTCCCCCGAAGGTACCTATAAGGTCGAAGACGGCGTCCTTCAAATCCGCGGCGGCCAGGGCCACCTCTTCTTCGTCGGTGCCGACGGCAAAGCCAACTTCACGAACTTCGATTTCAAGGCGAAGGTGAAGACCTACCCGGGCGCCAACTCCGGCCTCTACTTCCACACGGGCTACGAAGACAAGGGCTGGCCCTCCCAGGGCTACGAGTGCCAAGTCAACGCCAGCCACAAGGACATCAAGCGCACCGGCGGCCTCTACGCCATCCGCGACGTCCTGAACACGCCGGCCGCCCCAGACAATGTCTGGTTCGAATACCATATCCGCGTCGAAGGTAAGCGCATCCAGATCTGGATCGACGGCAAGCAGACCGTCGACTTCACCGAGCCAGAAGGCTGGACCCCTCCGAAGAATATGCCCGGCCGTAAACTCGGCAACGGCACCTTCGCCATCCAGGCCCACGACCCAGGCTGCAAGGTCGACTACAAGGACCTCGTCGTCGAACGCCTGCCCTGAGCAGTCGGACGATGAAATCAAAAGGCGGACCACAAGGTCCGCCTTTTTTGCGCCCGCAATTCAGGCGA
>CALEEU010000109.1 GCA_937875975.1 uncultured Opitutia bacterium
CTTGAGGGACGGGAACCACGTCTCGTTGGTCACGCCGTAGCCGAAGCCGAGGAAGACCATGCGCTTGGGCTGAGTCGAGGGCTTCTCGGCGGCGAAGGCTTTGAAGCCGAGCGAACTCAGCGCGGGTAGGGCGATCAGCGTGCCGGCGGAGCGGAGAAAGTGGCGGCGGCTGAGGTCGGTTCGGCTCATTTGGTTTGGAAAGTTTCGGAGAGGATGAGGGCGCGGATGAAGGCTGACATCTGATGGTCCTGAGAGCGTGCTTGAGTCATGATGTCTGTGGCGAGCGGTTCGTCGAGGAAACCGAACGGACGACCCAGGCCATACTCCACGAGTGCCTCGGTGAAGCCGCGGCCGAACTTCTCCGGGTGGGCGGCAATCTGGTCGCGGAGCTCGAAGTAGTCTTTGAAACTTGCCCCCTTGTAGAAGGTGCCGGCTGGGCTGATGGGCCAGGTCTTACGGCCGACCCCCTTCTTTTCATAGGTCTCCGTGGTCCGCCATTTACCGGTGGCGTTGAAGTTCTCGAGTCCGAAGCCAACAGGGTCGATTTTCCGGTGGCACTGGGCACACTGGGGTTGTTCCTGGTGGGCGGCGATGCGTTCGCGGGTCGACAAGAGCTTGTCTTCGAGTCGGCTCAGCTGAGGGATGTTAGGCGGTGCGGGTGGTGGCGGCTCGTGGAGGAGCTTGCGGAGGACCCAAGCGCCACGTTCAACTGGGCTGGTGTCGCGGCCGTTGCTGCCCATGGCGAGCACCGCGGCCATTCCGAGCAGGCCGCCGCGGGGTGAATCCTTGGGGAGCGTCACCTTGCGGAAGGTATCACCACTCACCTCGCTCAGCCCGTAGTAATCGGCGAGCAGGCCGTTGATCACCACATAGTCGCTCTTGAGCAGGCGGTTGAGGCTATCGCCGTGGCGCAGAATATGGTCGATGGTCTGAAAGACTTCGTTGCGGGCCGCCGCCTTGGTGCTGTCGTCGAAGTCTTTGTGCAGCTTGGTGTCGAACTGGAAGAAATCGAGGCGATGCAGGCCAAGCCACTGATGCGTGAATCCGGTCACGAAGGCGGACGACTTCGGGTCGGCAATCAGGCGGTCAACCTGCGCGCTCAGGATGGCGGGCTGGTGCAAGGTGTTTTGCTGGGCTAGACGCAGGAGCTCGGCGTCCGGCGGCGCGCTCCAGAGGAAGTAGGACAGCCGGGCGGCGAGTTCGAGGTCGTCGAGGCGCCGACGCTTTTTTTCTACGCCAGGTTCCTGTAGATAAAGGAAGCCAGGTGAGGCCAGGATCACGCTCAGTGGCTGCTTCAGGGCCGTTGTCAGGGGCTCGCCGGCCGCGCGGCGCTTGGCAAAGAGGGTGACGAGTTTGTCGATATAGGCCGTCTCGGGAGTCTTGCCTCGAAAGGCCCTGGTCGCGAAGCGGTTGATGACCGTCCGGGCATACTCACTTTCGCTGACGCCTTCAGGGGGCCCGGGGATTGCGGTTTCGACTGCGTAGCCGCGTTGACGGGCATCGACGGCCTCCCACTCGACCCAATCGATCCAGAGGGCTGCCGGGGGGCCTAGGCCGGTGGCCTTGCGGGCGGCCTCGTAGGTTTCCAGGTCGTTTTTGATATCCCGCTTTTCCCGGAAGACAAAAGAGCGTGGCCCGTTCGCCGTGATGGTCACCGGCACCTCGAAGGTATGTGGGGCGTCCGTCGTGCTGGTGATTTCGAACGTCTGGAGTAAGGCAAAAGGGATATCCTTGGTGCGACTACCCATCTCCAGGTAATGCCGTGAGGTCGGCGTGCCGGCGATAGCGCCAACCCGGAGGCGAAGGAGATATTCTCCGGGCGGTACGGGATCCCGTTTAGTCTTATCCCAGTCCGTCGAGACGTCCGGTGGAAGCGCGATGACTTCTTCCTTATGCGTCTCGAAGATATTTAGCGTGGCGCCCGTCTTGTTGAGTGGGTCCTCAAGGTAGCGCCGGAAGCTTGGCCCGTGCTCGTTGAAGATTCTGATGTGGAACTTGGCCGATTGTTCGTCGGGGATGCCTTTGCCGTAGGCCGACGGTGGCTTGGAGCGGTCGGAGTCGAGATAGGCTTTAGAGACCTTATAACCGCCGAGGTAATATCCGTTGTAGGTTCCGCCCACGACGCGATTAGCCAGTACTTCCGTTTCGCGGTGATCGAAGGTCGCGGGCGCCGGCCCGCCGTTTACGACCTCGACCCAATCGATCCACAGGGCGAACTCCGGCCCGATGCCGTTGCGCTTGAGGGCTTCACCGAAGATCTGCAGGGCTCGTTCATTGGAATCAAAGGAGCCGCGCTCGCGCAGGAAGAAGCCGCGGCTTCCTCCGGTAGTGATCGTCACGGGGATTTCCAGTATCTGCGGCTTATCCATCGTGCCGGTCACTGCGTGCGTACTGGCGACGGCGCCCTGCAACGGTCCGAACTCGACGAAATGCCGTGACTTGGGCGTATCGGCGGTGGCGGCGATGCGTACGCGAATGGTATATTTACCTGCCGGCCAACCGCTGGGGATGCTGAACGGCTGGTAGGGGTTGGCGAAGACGTCGGCGTAAGTGAGAAAGGAGCCCGTCTTCGTCGCGGGGTTGGCCAAGTAGGCTCGCTGCTGGGGTGCGGAGTGCACCCAATTACGCCGGCCTTGCTCGTCCGCATGGATCGCGTCGAGGTAGCCGAACTTCTCAGGGCTGGGTGCTCCCGGGATGCGCTGCCATTGGTAATAGCGGTAGGTGGCGTTGCCTTTCTTTTCGGCCGCAAGGGTCGCGACGATGGTATTGTTTTCAGGGCGGGCCGCCGCCTCATCGACCGCCTTGGTCCAAGCGACATAACGTTCGTGGCAGTCTACGCGGTCGGCGTACGACTTGGTAATGCGCGGATTCGCGTAGGCTTCGGCCTCGGTCCGGATCTTCAGGGCCTTCGTCGGGGCGAAGCGGACGAAATGTTCGTCGATCGCCTGACGTCCGAGCGCGAGATAGCGTTCGAACTGGTCCGACGACATGAAGAGCGAGGCTCCCACGGTGTCGAAGGCTCCGGCGCCGCCGTCGGCGGGCAGCTCATTGACGGGCAGATCGATGCCGAGCAGGTCGCGGAGGGTGTTCTTGTATTCGCGTCGGTTGAGGCGACGCATCGTGATCTGACCGTGGGCGTCGCCGATGGTCTTCCGCGCGGTGACGAGCGTGCCGGAGAGCATCTCGAGGAAATCGGCTTTCGCGACCGGAGCCGGCTGCTTGGAGTCGTCGGGCGGCATCTCCCCCGAGTTGACCTGGTTCAGGATCTTCTGCCAACGGTCCGCGAGCTGGACCGTGTCGAGCTTCAAGGCGATGTCGTCGAGGCGGAGCTTTCCTTTCTGCTTATCCGCGTTGTGGCACTCGACGCAGTATTCCTTGAGGAAGGCGCGATGTTTCTCGTCGATGCGCGCCTCCGGAGGCGCGCCGAAAGCCAGCGCGACGAGGAAGGGGAGAAAGGTGAGGCAACGCAGGGGCATCGCTGAGACGCCCGATACTTATCGGACGCCGGGATAACTCCAGCCCGCTGTAAGCCGGGGTCGCCTTTATTTTCTGTCGATTAACCGCGCGGAGCAGTCAGCGCCAGGGCCAGATTACTGACCCTGGCGCTGACCCTGGCCCCGGCCCTATCCTGCCTTAAAGGGCGAGGAAGACCAGCTCGCCGGCCTTGCTGTCCGGGACGATCAGGACGCCGGCCTTCTCGTCGAGGAAGTGGTCGGCGGCGGCCTTGAGGCCCTGGCCGAGTTCCTTGGGGGCGGAGCCGTCGGCTTCATAGCGGGTCACGCGGCCGGTGAAGACTTCGGAGATATAGAAGCGGCCCTTGGAATCGTGGACGATGCCGTCGCCGGAGCGGTGGCCCTTGGCGAGGGTCTTCCACTTGCCTTTGTTGTACTCGAGCACGTCGCCGGTGAAGAACTCGGCGATGCGGATTCGGCCGTTGGCCATGACGTCGATGCCGTTCGGGTTAAGCATCTTCGGGGTCGGGGCGATGACTTCGGTGACCTTGCCGTCGAGGGTTACCTGGAACACGCGGGCGATGACGGGGATGGATTTGTGCTCAGGGCTACCGATGGCGAAGAGCTTTCCGTCAGGGCCGCGCATCTTGGTGACCGCACCCATGTCCGTGATGAGCACGCTCTTCTTGTCGGGCGAGACGACGACGTCGTTCAGGAAGGTGGGCGGGGTGGGGAAGGCGGCCGGTCCGGCGAGGAGGGTCTTCTTGCCCTTGGCGTCGATGGACCAGACCTTATCGAAATCGGCCGTGATGAGCTGTTTGCCGACGAAGACGATGCCCTTCGGGTCATCCAGTCCTTCGGTGAGCACCGTCACCTTGTCGCCGTCGACCTTGACGATCTTACCGTCACCGTCGCCCAGCTTGCGGGAGGTGCCCATGAGGGTCACGTAATAGTTTCTACCGAAACCCTTGGTCACGCTCTCGGGCGTGGCGCCCACGGCGAGGTTGCGCTGGATGGGTACGGCCTTGGCCGGAGCGGCCACGGGTGCAGCGGCTTTGGCCGGTGCGGCGGTTTCTTGGGTCTGGCAGCCGACGAGGGCGAAGCCAGCGAGAAGGGCGAGGACGGGGGTCTTCATGAGACCCATATTTCCAAGCTGACGCCGAGCGGAGTCAAGCGGTCAGCCGA
>CALEEU010000110.1 GCA_937875975.1 uncultured Opitutia bacterium
GCCGCCGCCGTCAACTCCCACGGCTGGGAGAAGGCCGCCGGCATGATTCTCCTCTTCGTCGTCGTCACCGCCGCGATGGTCGCCATCAATCAAGCCGTCCGCAAGATTCCGATCCAGTACGCCCAGCGCATGGTCGGTCGCAAGATGTACGGCGCGCAGACCAACTACCTGCCGCTCAAGGTGAACTACGCAGGCGTGATGCCGGTCATCTTCGCTGGCGCCATCATGAGCTTCCCGCCCATGCTGCTCAATCCGCTGGCGACCTATTTCCCGACGCTCAGCTTCCTCAGCGAGTTGGCCGACTTCTTCAACCGCAGCAACGCGTTCTACTACACCCTCTACTCGGTCCTGATCTTCGGCTTCAGCTACTTCTGGATTTCCATCATGTTCCGTCCGGTGCAAATCGCCGACGACCTCAAGAAGAACAACGGCTACATCCTCGGCGTCCGCCCTGGCGAGCACACCGCCCAGTTCCTGGACTTCGTGATGACGCGCCTCACGCTGGCCGGCTCGATCTTCCTGCTCACCATCGCGCTGATGCCGGATCTCTTCATCTACCAGTTCAGTTTCCCGATGCGTCTCGCGACGTTCCTCGGCGGCACGGGCGGCCTGATCACCGTGGGCGTGATGCTCGACACGATGCGCCAGGTGGAGACCTATCTCCTGCAGCGAAACTACGAAGGCTTCCTGAAGAAGGGTCGCATCGGTGGCATTCCGGTCCCCGCCTCCGGTCTCCGCACCGATTCCGAAGTTTCCGCCCTCGGTTCTCTCGAGAAGGTCTGTCTGTTCCTGTTCGTCCTCGGCGTTGTCGCCTGGGGGCTGAATCATTGGGGTGCGTTCGCTCGCTAAGCTTTTCCCGGGATGATCGATTTGAAGTCGGCCGAGGACGTCAGTCGCATGCGCGCCGCCTGTGCCGCGGCGGCCCGTGTCCTGCATGATTTATCAACCCTCGTCGTCCCGGGTATCTCGACCGCTGGACTGGATTCCGCCGCGCGTGGCCTGATGGCCCGCCATGGCTGCGAGAGCGCCTGTCACGGTTACGTGGTCGGCCGCCTGAGCTACCCAGGTTACGTCTGCATTTCCCTTAACGATGAGATCGTCCATGGTATCGGTGCCGCCGACCGTATCATCCGGGACGGTGACCTGGTCTCGCTGGACGTCGTCGTTCGTCGCGACGGTTTCATCGGGGACAATGCCAGGACCATCATGGTCGGGGCGGTCGAACCCCGGGCCCGCCAACTTTGCTTGGACACCGAGAAGTCCCTTCTGGCCGGCATCGCTGCCGTGAAGCCTGGCAACAGGGTAGGGGACATCTCTGCGGCCATCCAGGAAGCGCTTACTCCTGGGGGGTATGGTATCGTGCGGGACTTCGTCGGCCATGGCGTCGGACGCAAGATGCACGAAGAGCCCCAAATTCCCAACTATGGCAAGGCGGGAACTGGACCTAAGTTATTGCCTGGCATGGCTTTAGCCATTGAACCCATGGTGAATCTCGGCTCCCACAAGATCGTCATGGCTTCGGACGGCTGGACCGCCCGGACCGTCGACGGCAAGGTCTCCGCGCACTTCGAACACACCGTTTTAGTGACCGAAAATGGGGCGGAAATCCTGACCCTCGTTTAAACCGCATTTTTTGCTTTCAAATCCCACCAGAACCTCCAAGTTCCGACCTCTTTCCCACCTTCCAAACAGCACGGACACCATGCCACGAATCCTCGGCGTAGACATTCCCAACAACAAGAAAGTAGAGATCTCTCTCCGCTATATCTATGGTATCGGCCCCCGCCGCGCCACGGAGATCTGCGAAGCTCTCGGCTTTGATCCTGCCATGCGCGCTCAGAATCTTTCTGAAGAGCAGCTGAACAAGATCGTCGAGTACATCGTACGCATGGGCTACAAGTGCGAAGGCGACCTTCGCCGAGACATCGCGCAGAACTTGAAGCGACTCCAGGCGATCAAGTGCTACCGTGGTCTCCGCCACTTCCGCGGCCTCCCGGTCCGCGGCCAGCGCACGCGCACCAACGCCCGTACCCGCAAGGGCAAGCGCAAGACCGTCGGCGTCGCCGCGGCTCCGTCCAAGTAAGCCAACCTTTCTCCTAACACTATTTTACGATGAGCGAAGAAGCCCCCAAGACCCCCAAGGCAAAGAAGCCGAAGGCCCCTGCCGCCGAAGCTGCCGCCGCCCCCGAAGTCGTCGCTGCCGCGGCCGCTCCGGCCGAAGCCGCCGCCCCCGAGCGCAAAGAGATCACCGCCAAGGAGCTCCTCGGCGAAGAGCTCGGTGAAGTGAAGGTTCGTCGTGCCAAGGGTTCGAAGAACATCACCACGGGCATCTGCCACATTCTGGCCACCTTCAATAACACCAAGGTTACGATCACCGACCCTAGCGGCAACGTCATCTCCTGGGGTAGCGCTGGCCGCCACCAGTTCCGTGGTTCCCGCAAGTCCACCGCTTACGCCGCTCAGGTCGTCTGTTCCGAGGCCGCCAAGCTGGCCATGGCCCACGGTCTCAAGGACGTCTCCGTCCGCGTCAAGGGACCGGGCATGGGCCGCGACAGCGCCATCCGCGCCCTCCAGGTGCTCGGCCTGAACGTCACCTCGATCCTCGATACCACTCCGATTCCTCACAACGGCTGCCGTCCTCCGAAGCGCCGTCGCGTCTAATCGTCCCTGCTTTCCGCATCACCGTCCGGCTATGGCAAACCGGGCGGGTCCTCCAATCCGCCACCTCTACCAAATCCTAACACACCATGTCCCGTTACACCGGTCCTACCACGAAGCTCAACCGTCGCTTCGGCCAGAATATTTTCCCCACCTCCAAGGGTGAGGAGCGTCGTCCGTACCCTCCGGGTATCCACGGCAAGACGACCCGCCGCAAGGTCTCCGAATACGGCGTCGGCCTCAATGAGAAGCAGAAGCTCCGCATGATGTACGGCCTGACCGAGAAGCAGTTCCGCCTCTCCTTCGAGCGCGCCAAGCGCATGGGCGGCGTCGCTGGTGATAATTTCCTCCGCATTCTCGAGACCCGTCTCGACAACGTGGTCTTCCGCCTTGGTTTCGCCAACTCCCGCGCCGCTGCCCGTCAGCTCGTGGCCCACGGTCACATCCGCATCAACGGCCACAAGGTCGACGTAGCCAGCTACGCCACCTCGCCCGGCGAGAAGATCGAAGTCCGCGACCGCACCTCTTCCAAGCAGCTCGCCACCCGCGCCGTCGAAGAAGGCCAAGGTCGCTCCGCTCCGGCTTGGCTCGTCGTCCTCCCCGAGCAGCTCAACGGACAGATCGTCCGCGAGCCCGCCAAGGAAGAACTGCCTTCTGACGTCAACGTCCAGATCATCGTCGAATTCTACAGCCGCTGATCCCAGCACAGACCCAACACCCACCGGAACCACAGACATGACCAAGCGACTCGGACAATTTCAACGCCCCAAGACCCTCAAGAAGGAGGAGTCTTCCGCGACCCCCACCTACGCGAAGTATTTCGCCGAGCCCTTCGAGACTGGCTTCGGCCACACCGTCGGCAACTCGCTCCGCCGCATCCTGCTGAGCTCCATCGAAGGCGCCGCGATCTCCGCGGTGACGATCGAAGGCGTGCAGCACGAGTTCCAGCCGATCGAAGGCGTCGTCGAAGACGTCACCGAGATCGTCCTCAACCTCAAGAAGGTGCGCATCCGCACCGAGGCCAATAAGCGCGAAGCTTTCAAGGGCACCATCGACGTCAACAAGTCCGGCCCCGTGAAGGCTTCGGACATCAAGTTCGAGACCAAGGGCGCCACGGTCACCCTCGTCAACCCTGACCAGGTCATCTGTACCCTCGACCGCAAGCGTCGCTTCTACGCCGACCTCGAAGTCACCGTCGGCCGCAGCTGGGCTTCCGCCGAGGAGAACAAGAAGGCCGAGCAGGCCATCGGTTCCATCCCTGTCGACTCGCTCTTCTCCCCGGTCACCCTGGTGAAGTATTCCGTCGAATCCACCCGCTCCGGCGACAAGACCGACTACGACAAGCTCGTCCTCGAGATCTCGACCGACGGCCGCATCACCCCGGACGAAGCCCTCAAGGAATCTTCCGCCATCCTGCGCCACCACCTCGAAGTCTTCGATACCGTGTCCGCCGACTCCGTCGAGTTCGAGACCGGCCACAAGGAAATCAGCGAAGAGACCAATCGTCTCCGCAAGCTGCTCAATATGTCGGTCAACGAAATCGAGCTCTCGGTGCGCGCCGCTAACTGCCTCAACAACGCCAACATCAACACCGTCGGCGAACTGGCGATGAAGACCGAGCAGGAGATGCTCAAGTATCGCAACTTCGGTAAGAAGTCCCTCAACGAGATCAAGGCCAAGCTCGAACAGCTCGGCCTGTCCCTCGGCCAGAAGATCAACGAGGGTCTCCTCGACAAGGGCGTCAACGCCTAACCCAGACCGGAACCCACACTCATGCGTCACCGCAAACACAATCACGTCCTTGGCGTCAAGACGGCTCACCGCCGCTCGCTCATCGGCAATCTCGCTTCTGCGCTGTTCACCAACGCTCGCATCACGACGACCCTCTCTCGCGCCAAGGCCCTCCGTCCTTTCGCTGAGCAGGTCATCACCTACGCCAAGAAGGCTGAGCAGTCCGCCGACAAGTCGGTGAAGCTGCACTACTACCGCCTGGCTATCGCCAAGCTGCGCAACGAAGACGCCGCCCAGCTCCTGTTCAAGGAGCGCGTGCAGCAGTTCCTCGGTCGCAACGGTGGCTACACCCGCATCTACAAGCTCGAAGCCCGTAAGGGTGACGCGGCTGAGACGGCCCTCATTGAGCTCGTGGCCAAGGACGATAAGTCCCCGGCCATGACCCCGAAGGCCAAGGTGGCTCGCAAGCCCAAGGCCAAGAAGGAAGCGGCGGCTGCTTCTGCCCAGGCCTAAGCTTATCGCCCAGGCCTGAACCCGAGACGCGTCCGCCCCCCGGCTGGCGCGTCTCGCCTTTTTAACCACCCAACGCCCACCATGCTGCAGTCCGTCGATCTCGCCGTCTTCCTGGCCTTCCTGGCCGGCTTGGGTGCGGTCGTCCTGTTCGGCCTGCAGGCCTGGTATGACCGACGTGACGTACTCCTGTCGGATCACCGCCGCATCAATTCCGCCTTTTCCTGCGTCCGTTGCAACCTGACCTACGTGCGTCCTCGCCTGCGTGAGGAGGCCGTCTGCCCCCACTGCGGCTGGAACAATGTTCGCCTCAAGTTCTGAATCCTCCTAACTTTCCCACCATGGCCACCCAGTCCATCGCCATTCTCGATTTCGGTTCGCAGCTGACCAAGGTCATCGCGCGCCGCGTTCGCGAGTGCAACGTCCACTCCCGTATCTATCCCTTCGGCGTCACCGCCGAGACCCTTCGCGCCGACGGCGTCGTTGGCGTCATCCTCTCCGGCGGTCCTGACAGCGTGAAGGCGAAGGGTTCGCCTCACCCGCATCCGGGCGTTTTCGAGATGGGTCTGCCGGTGCTCGGTATTTGCTACGGCGTCCAGCTCATGGGCCAGATGCTTGGCGGCAACGTCGCGAGCAGCTCCCATCGCGAATACGGCCACGGCGTTCTTTCCTTCGGCAAAGGCTCCCAGCTGCTGCAAGGGCTCAAATCCCCGCTGCGCGTCTGGAATTCACACGGCGACAAGATCACCCGCCTGCCGCGTGGCTTCAAGGCCGTCGCCGCGACCGAGAATTCGGAGTGCGCCGTCATCGAGGATACGAAGCGCCGCTTCTACGGCATCCAGTTCCACCCCGAAGTCGCCCACTCCGAGCGCGGCATCGACATCCTCCGCAACTTCCTCTTCCGCATCTGCCGCTGCAAGCCGACTTGGAAGATGGACGATTATGTCGAGACCGCCGTCCGCGAGATCCGCGAGAAGGTTGGCAAGTCCCAGGTGATCCTCGGGCTTTCCGGCGGCGTCGACTCCTCCGTCGCAGCCGCCCTCATCCAGCGCGCCATCGGCAAGCAGCTGACCTGTGTCTTCGTCGACAACGGCCTCCTCCGCCTTAACGAGCGCGCCCAGGTGGAGAAGATGTTCCGCGGTAAGTTCAAGGTGGACCTCCGCGTCGTCGACGCTTCCGCGGTCTTCCTGCGTAAGCTCAAGGGCGTCACCGACCCCGAGCGTAAGCGCAAGGTCATCGGCCACGAATTCATCAAGGTCTTCGAACGCTCCATCGCCGAGGTCCAGCGCACGAAGAAGGGCAAGGTCGACTTCCTCGCCCAGGGCACGCTCTACCCCGACGTCATCGAATCCCTTTCGCCTAATGGCGGCCCGGCCGCCACGATCAAGAGCCACCACAACGTGGGCGGCCTGCCTAAGCACATGAAGCTGAAGTTGCTCGAACCCCTGCGCGAACTCTTCAAGGACGAAGTCCGCGCCCTCGGCGAAGCCCTCGGCCTGCCGCATGAGATGGTCTGGCGCCACCCGTTCCCCGGCCCCGGCCTCGCGGTCCGCGTCTGCGGCGAAATCACCAAGGAGCGCCTCGAGGTGCTCCGTAAGGCCGACGACATCTTCATCAACGAGCTCCGCACCTCCGGCCAATACGCCAAGGTCTGGCAGGCCTTCGCGGTCTTCCTGCCGGTGCGCAGCGTCGGCGTGATGGGCGACGGTCGTACCTACGATAATGTCTGCGCCCTCCGCGCGGTGACGTCCTCTGACGCGATGACGGCCGACTGGGCGCGCCTGCCGTACGAGGTGCTGCAGCGTGCCTCGACCCGCATCATCAACGAAGTGAAGGGCATCAACCGCGTGGTCTATGACGTCTCGTCCAAGCCGCCGGCGACTATCGAATGGGAATAAGCCGGGGTTTGCCCCGTTGACACCCCCTTCGGCCCGTCCTTACCTAGTCGCCAGTGTCTGAACCCGGCTTCCAGGTCATCGCGCGCCGCTGGCGTCCCCGTTGCTTCGACGAACTCGTCGGACAGGAACACATCGTCAGGACCCTCCGCAATGCGCTCGAGACGAAGCGCATGGCCCATGCCTATCTGTTCATCGGCCCGCGTGGCACCGGTAAGACGACGACGGCCCGCATCCTGGCCAAGGCCCTGAACTGCGCCGGCGGTCCCAAGCCCGACTTCTCCCTCGATGACCCAGTCTGTCTGGCGATCGAGAAAGGCAGCTGCCTCGACGTGGTCGAAATCGACGCCGCTTCCAATCGCGGCATCGAAGACGCCAAGCGTATCCGAGACGAATGCCAGTACGCCCCGAGCAACTGCCCCTTCAAGGTCTTCATCATCGACGAAGTCCACCAGCTCTCGAAGGACGCCTTCAACGCGCTCCTCAAGACGCTCGAGGAGCCGCCGCCCTGGGTTAAGTTCATCCTGGCGACGACCGAGGCGGACAAGATCCTGCCGACCATCACCTCCCGTTGTCAGCGCCTGGAGTTCCATCCGATCTCGGAGGAAGTCATCGCCGCCCAGCTCGCCCGTATCGTCAAGGCCGACGGCGTCACGGCCGACCAGCATGCCCTCACGGCCATCGCCCGCCTCGCCTCGGGCGGCATGCGCGACTCCCAGTCCATCCTCGACCAGGTCATTTCGTTCTCGGGCAAGAAAATCACCGAGGCTGACGTGCTTTCCATCTACGGACTCGCCTCCGTCCAGCAGGTCACCGACCTCTGCCAAGGCATCGCTACATGCGATGGCAAGAAGGTCCTCGCGCTCTGCGATGCCTTCCACGCCGAAGGCCGCGACCTGCTTCGCGTGCTCGCGGACCTTCAAGCGCGCGTCCGTGCCGCCACCCTTGATTCGGTCCGCTCCGGCGGAAGCTCCGCTGAGCTCGGCGCACCGCTCGCCACGGAGCAGCTCGTCCGTCTGCTGGAATGCCTTCAAGAAGGGGAGAATGGGATCCGCCAAGGGCTCTCTCCTCGGGCTAACTTCGAGGTGACGTTGCTCAAGGCAATCGAGCAAAGCAGGTCAAGGTCGATAGACCTGCTCATCAAAGACATCGCCGCCGCCGCAGCTGGTCTCCCTCGGGAGCCCGGCCAAAAAAAAATAAGGACCACGGTGGCCGTGCCGGCCGCGCCTGAGCCGATGGCGGTCGCTCCCGTCCCCACTGCTCCCGCCGTCGCGCCGACGCCTTCGCGCGTCGTCGACGTGCCAATCGAGGACTCGGGTATGCTGGAGGATTCACTACCGCCTTTGGATGTCGAAGCCGCCGAGGCCGAGGCCAGCCACTCGGACCGCCGCGCCGACTTCGTCTTCCCCGAAGCCGCCCTCGCCAGCCTGCCGGTCGCTGAAGTCGGCAAGACCGCTTTCCCAGGCGAAAAAGAATTCGTCGAGGCAGTGAACGCACTGCCGCCCGGACTTAAGGACAAGCTGAAGGACACCATCGGAGCGGACTTCACGGCCCTGCGTCCGATCCCGGCCGGCAAGCTGCGTCGCCCGCTCTGACCGTGGCGCCGTCGACCGAAATCGGCGTCATCTCCGACACGCACGGCCGGCTTCGCGCCGAAGCCCTCATCGCCTTAGAAGGATGCGACGTGATCTTCCATGCCGGCGATGTCTGCGGTCCACTCATCGTGCCGCAGCTCGCTGAGGTTGCACCCTGCCATGTGGTCGCAGGTAATTGCGATGACGACGAGACGCTCCCGCTGACCTCGCTGCAGGTCGTTGCCGGGCTTCGCATCCTGTTGCATCACGGGCATCTGCCGGTGGACGAGGCTGCGTTCCGACCCGATATCGTGATCACCGGCCATACCCATGTCCCTAAGGTCGAGCAGGACGGCGCCGTGCTGCGACTCAACCCAGGCAGCGCCGGCCCTCGTCGCTTTAACCTTCCCGTGACGGTCGCCCGGATTACGGTACGAGAGGGCAGGGCGAGCGCCCGCCTCATCACCCTCGAAGTGACATGAAGCAAGCCCTGCCCATCGACACCCTTCAGGAAGGCCTGGTCGCCGCCTGTGGTCGCGTGCGCCGGATAGTCCTGCGCGCGCCTACGGGGTCGGGCAAGTCGACCCGCATCCCGCAGATGCTCCTCGACCTGAATCTCGTCCAGGGCCAGATCGTCGTCCTGCAGCCTCGCCGTATCGCCGCCCGCCTCCTCGCCGCACGCATCGCGCAGGAACGCGAGGTCCGGCTTGGGGGTGAAGTCGGTTACCAGATCCGCTTCGAACGCGTGGAGTCCGCCCAGACGCGCATCAAGTTCGTGACCGAGGCCCTCTTGCTCCGTCAGATGGCTTCGGATCCGGAACTCAAGGGCGTGGGCGCGGTGGTCTTCGATGAATTCCACGAACGCAATCTCCACTCCGATGTGGCGTTGGCCCTCGCCCGCCGCCTCCAGGAGACCCATCGCCCGGATCTATTGATCATGGCGATGTCGGCGACGCTCGACACCGAGGCCGTGGCGAAGTGGCTTGGCTCGGCTGAGACCTTAGCCGCCGACGGACGCGCTTATCCCGTCCAGATCGAGTATACCCACATGCCGCGCAATTCGACCCGGCCGATCTGGGATGCCGCGGCGGAGCAGGTTCGTCGTGTCCTGCAGGAAGAGGACGAAGGCGACATCCTGGTCTTCATGCCGGGGTCTTACGAAATCATGCGCACCATTGGCGCGGTGCGGAACCTTCCCGAATCCGGCGGCGTAGATATCCTTCCGCTTTACGGCGAACTACCTCCCGAAGAGCAGGATCGCGCCGTTAAGCCGAGCCCAGGTCGTAAGGTCATCGTGGCGACTAATGTCGCCGAGACGTCGCTGACGATTCCCGGAGTCCGCGCGGTGGTCGATGCTGGCCTCGCCCGCATCGCCCGCTTCGACCCGCATCGCGGCATCGACACGTTACTCGTTGAACCGGTCTCGCAGGCGTCCGCCGAGCAGCGCGCCGGTCGCGCCGGCCGAACCGGTCCCGGCCGCTGCATCCGACTTTGGTCGCAGACCGACCACGAAGCCCGCCCGCTCCGCGAAGTCCCGGAAATCAAGCGAGTCGACCTCTCCGAGACCATCCTGCTGCTGCTCTCTTCCGGCTGGGGCGATGCCGCGTCTTTCCCTTGGTATGAGAAGCCGGATGACAAGGCGCTTCAACGCGCGTTGACCGTCCTGGCAGATCTCGGTGCCGTCGACACTCAAGGCAAGTTGACCCCAATCGGACGACGCATGTCGGTCTTCCCGGCCCATCCTCGCTACGCCCGTATGCTGCTCGCCGCGGGCGAACTCGATTGCGTCTTCGAAGTCTGCCGCATCGCCGGTCTCGCCCAAGGGCGTGATATCCTTTTTCGTAAGGTCGACGACCGCACCGAGAATGCCCGTGACTCCGTCGAGCAGGAAGACGGCTCGGACTTCTTCCCGCGCCTCGCGCTGCTACAGCAGGCGATTGACCTCAAGTTCGACGCCGATGCTTGCGATCGCTTCGGCGTGCACGGCCAAGCCGCCCGCCAGGCTGATCAGGCCGCCCGCCAGTTCCTAAGGCTCGCCGAAGGGCAGGGGCTCCCCGTCAGCGACCGCATCGCCGACCCCGCCGCCATCCGCCGGTGCCTGCTGCTCGGTTTCTCCGATCGTCTCGCCGTTCGGCTCGACGCGGGTACGCTCCGCTGCGCGTTGGTGCACGGTCGCACCGGCGAGCTCCGTCGCGAATCCTCCATTCGTAACGCCAAGCTGTTGGTCGCCGCCGAAGTCGACGAGATCCAAGCGCGCGGAGGCGTGACCACCTATCTCTCTCTGGCGACCGCCATCGAGGAGGCCTGGCTACAGGAGCTGTTCCCCTCCGAATTCTCGACCGTCAATCACGTACGCTACGACGCCACCCAGCGTCGCGTCGTCACGCGCGTCGAACGGCGTTTCCGCGACTTGGTACTCGAAGCCAAGGAGCGCGATGATGCGCCGTCCGACGCCGCCAGTCGCATCCTCGCTGAGGAGGTCGCCGCCGGCCGACTTGAACTCGAAAAGTGGGACACTCCGGTGGATGCGTGGATTCGGCGCGTTAATTTCCTTTCGAAGCATTGTCCTGAACTGGGTATCCCCGTTTTCGATGACGCTGCACGTCGCATGGTCATCGAAGAAGTCTGCACCGGAGCCGTGGCCTATCGCGACATCCGTGACCGACCGGTCTTTGGCGTCGTCCGCGGCTGGCTGACACATGAGCAGGCCATGGCGCTCGAGACCTATTGCCCGGAGAAGCTCATTCTGCCGCGGAAGAAGCATCCCGCCCGCATCGAATACACCGCCGATGGCCAGGCGGAGATCGAGGCGACCGTGCAGGAGCTCTATGACTTCCCGGGCAGTAAGCTACGCGTGTGCCTCGGCAAGGTGCCGATGGTCATTTGCATCCAGTCGCCGGCTCGCCGCACGCAGCAGCGCACCACTGACCTCGATGCTTTCTGGAAGGGTTCCTACGAAGGCGTGAAGAAGGAACTGCGTGGGCGTTATCCCAGACACGAATGGCGCTGACCCCATGAGCACTTCTTCCGCGCCTTGGTCTTCGGTTCCTATCCATGTCATCGACTTTGAGGGCAGTGCGCGCACCGGTGTCGTCGAGTTCGGCGTGGCCACAATTCTGGGCGGAGAAATCGTCTCCGCGTCGACGAGCCTACACGCTTCGCGCGTTCCGGTGCCGGCGATCGACACCCAATGCCACGGCCTTGCGGCCAAGGACCTGAAGGGCTTGCCTCCGTTCGAGTCCGAATGGGATCGATGGGTTTCTCTCCGTCGCACCGGTCTGCTCGCGGCGCATAACGCCACCGTCGAATCGGGGCTCTTGCGTGGTACCTGGTTGCGCCCCTCCGCTGTGCCTTCGTTCGTGGGAGCGGAAGCCACCGTCGCCGAATGGGGACCGTGGATCGACACCTGCCGGCTCGCCCGGGCCTGGGCCCCTACCTTGGGGGACTTCCGCCTCTCGTCGCTCGTGTCGG
>CALEEU010000111.1 GCA_937875975.1 uncultured Opitutia bacterium
CGATCTTGGCGTCGGCGTTGGTCTGGCCGAGCACGCGATGCGGGAGCGCGCCGAGGTCGGCAGAGGAAGCGACTTCGAGCACGACGGAACCGTAGGTGGGGATCAGGAAGTCAGCGGCGGGAGCGGCGGCGAGCGTGACGCCGAGGCGGTTGCCGAAGGACATGCGGGTCAGCGCGTGGCCGATGCCGCCCTGGCGGACCGCGGCGGCGGCGCGGACCTTGCCGGCCTTGACGAGGGCGTGGATGGCGGCGAGGCGCTCGCGGGCGACCTGCAGGTCAGGCAGCAGCGCGGACGTGCGGGGCACGTCGACGACCACGACCGTGGAGCCGGCCTGCTTGAACTCGGCGGAGATGACGTGGCTGGCCTTGCCGGGGACGATGGCGAAGGAGACGAGCGTGGGCGGGACGTCGAGGTCCTTGAAGGAGCCCGACATGCTGTCCTTGCCGCCGATGGCGGCCGTACCGAACTCGAGCTGCGCTTCGAGCGCGCCGAGGAGCGCCACGAGCGGCTTGCCCCAGCGGGAGGAATCCTGGCCGAGCTTTTCGAAATATTCCTGGAGCGTCAGGCGCGCGCGGGCCGGATCGCCGCCAGCGGCGGTCAGGCGGGCGAGCGATTCCACCACCGCGCAGACCGCGCCGTGGCCGGGAGACCACTGGGCGACCACGGGATTGAAACCGTAGGCCATGATCGTGCAGACGTCCGTCTCGCCGCCGAGGACCGGCAGCTTGGCGGCCATCGCTTCCTGCGGGGTCGACTGCGTCGCGCCACCGAAAGGATGCAGCACCGTGTTGGCGCCGATCGAGGCGTCGAAGCGTTCGACCAGGCCGCGCTGGGCGGCGTTAGGAAGAGCCGAGACCGACTTCAGCAGGTCGTCAGCCGTAGGCACGGAGCCGGACTGGAAGGGGTTCTTCGCAGCGTCGGGCGCGAGCACCTTCGCGGACGCGGTCTGCGTCACGCCGTTGGTGTCGAGGAAGTCGCGGGCGATGTCGACGACGCGCTGGCCGCGCCATTCCATGATCAGGCGGCCGGAGTCGGTGACGTCGGCGACCTGCACCGCTTCGAGGTTCTCGCGGCGGGCGGCGGCGAGGAAGGCCGGGACGTCCTTGGGCTCGAGGACGACGGCCATGCGTTCCTGCGATTCGGAAAGGGCGATCTCGGAACCGTCGAGGCCATCATACTTCAGCGGCACGCGGTCGAGGTGGACGTGGAGCGAAGGGGCGAGCTCGCCGATGGCGACGGAGACGCCGCCGGCGCCGAAGTCATTGCAACGCTTGATCAGGCGGCTGACGGCCGGATCGCGGAAGAGACGCTGCAGCTTACGCTCGGTCGGGGCGTCGCCCTTCTGGACCTCGGCGGAATTCTGGAGGGCCGTCTCGGTGTGTTCCTTCGAGGAACCCGTCGCGCCACCCACGCCGTCGCGGCCGGTGCGGCCACCGACGAGCACGATGACGTCGCCCGGAGTAGGCACCTCGCGGCGCACGCAATCACGGGGACCCGCGGCGACGACCGCGCCGATCTCCATGCGCTTGGCCACGTAGCCCGGGTGGTAGTGTTCGGAGACCAGGCCGGTCGCGAGACCGATCTGGTTGCCGTAAGAGGAGTAGCCGGCGGCCGCGCCGGTGGTGATCTTGCGCTGCGGGAGCTTGCCCGGGAGCGTCTGCTCGTAAGGCGTGAGCGGATCGCCGGCGCCCGTCACGCGCATCGCCTGATACACGTAGGAGCGGCCGGAAAGAGGGTCGCGGATCGCGCCGCCGAGACAGGTGGCCGCGCCGCCGAAGGGCTCGATCTCCGTCGGGTGGTTATGCGTCTCGTTCTTGAACATCACCAGCCACTCCTGGACGCGGCCGTCGATCTCGACCGGGACGACGATCGAAGCGGCGTTCACCTCTTCGGAGTCTTCCATGTCGTCGAGCTTGCCCGTGCGCTTCAGTTCGCGGCCGGCGATGGTCGCGATGTCCATCAGACAGACCGGCTTGCCCTGGCGGTTGAGGCCGAGGCGCACCGCCTGGTAGCGTTCCCACGAGGCTTTGAAGGGCGCCAGCAAAGGCGAATCCGCGAACTCGACCGACTTCAGTTCGGCGAGGAAGGTCGTGTGGCGGCAGTGGTCGGACCAATACGTGTCGAGCAGCTTGATCTCCGTGATCGTCGGCTCGCGGCGGGCCTGGTCGCGGAAGTGGGCCTGACAGAACTGCAGGTCGGCGTCGGACATCGCGAGGCCGAGCTCCTTGCGGAGGGCGGCGAGGGCGGCGACGTCCTTCGTGAGGAAGCCCGGGAGCGAAGCGACCGCGGCCGGCGTGGGCGCGGCGCGACGGAGCGAGGCGGGCTTGGCGAGGTCGGCTTCGCGGGAGTCGACCGGATTGATCAGGTAGGCCTTGATGCGCTTCAGCTCTTCGGGCGAGGCGCCGCTGACCACGAAGGTGCGGGCCGCGGCGACGACCGGGCGTTCGCCACCCGAGACGATCTGGAGGCACTGCGCGGCCGAATCGGCGCGCTGGTCGAACTGGCCGGGCAGGAACTCGACCGCGAAGGCCGTCTCATGGGCGGCGAGCGGGAAGCATTCTTCCGTCACGTCGTCGACGGGCGGCTCGGCGAAGACCGTCGGGATCGCCTGGCGGATGGCGGCCTCCGTGGCGCCCTCGACGTCGTAACGCTGGAGGATGCGGAGGCTTTTCAGGCCCGGGAGGCGGAGCGAGTCCCGCAGATCACGCAGGAGATGGTCGGCTTCGGACCGGAAATCGGGTTTCTTCTCGACGAAAAGGCGCTTCATGAAGTCAGCCCAACCTTGTTGCGGGTGGGGAACCAATTCAAGGTCGTATCCCTAGTTAGAGACAAGATTCACTCTCGGGTGGCGGGTGGCAACGAGGCAAAGAGTCTGTGCAAAGGTGCAAATGCGGCGGAGCCGCGTGCAAA
>CALEEU010000112.1 GCA_937875975.1 uncultured Opitutia bacterium
ACGAAGCCCTCGTGCGCCGCGGAGAAGCAGCCGTCAAATGGCAGGCGGCGGTGGAGAGCCTCTTCGGCGAGAAACCCGAGTGGGAATACATGCGCGGCCATGGCAGCCGGCTCTACCATACGAGCACGCTCCGCGCCCTCGAGGCCCGCTTCCCCGACCTCGAGGACTACGCGCGCGGCGTGCCCAAGCGCCTCTTCAGTGAGTTCAACATCCTGGGCTACTTCGCGGAGCGACACGAGGCGGACCGCTATCGTTTCGCCGACACCGACGCCGAGCCGATGCGCCCGACGACCTGCTCGCGTCAGTTCTGGACCGTCGACGGCATCACCCCGACCACCCTGGCGGAACTCGAAGCACTTGGCTTCCGCCCCCGCTGGCCCTCCACGCTCTCCCCGTTCGACAATTTCAAGCGCTGGCTCTCGCAGACGACCAGACACACGAAGCAGTGGATACAGGCACGTCGAAGAAGGGATTCTTGAGTGTGCGCCCGCTACGCGTCACGTTCAACGACCTCATCTTCAGCCTCAACATAATTGGGTCAGATGGTGTTGTTCAATCCGAAGGACAACGTATCCACCCGCCTGCTCGCCAGAGATTTCGACTAATACATGGTGCCGGTGGCCTTATCCTAGCTTATTATCTATTCAATCTTCGGCTCGACCACCGTAGTTGAATGCTCTCATCCGACGAGCAAGCGGCACCATGACTGGAAGCCGTACCGCTTCATGTAATGCCATTGGCTCGCACACGCGAAGACGGTCTTATAACGGATCCGTCGCAAAGCGCCACGTAGGCCGCGTGCTGGCCGGGCGCCGATGGTGGAAGTCGTCCCGGTCGCATCACCATCCAGTACCAGGGGCGGTCGCACATAGAGAATCTCCAAGCCATGTTCCCACCAATGTTTGAGATGCACGTCGACCGGCCGATGGAAAGGATGCGCCGATTTCAGGAACTTGCGGGCGCCCTCCAGCGACCAGAGCTGGGCGGCTGTTCGCGAAGGCGGACGGCGGTGGCGATAGAGTTTCTGGCCGCCGGGAGTGACCGCCACCAGTTCACCGCCGTTGAGTTGTCCCTCAATCTTGATCAGGTCAGCCGAGGGTCCTGGCATGGCCAATAGGTCCGCCAATCGCCCTGCGAAATCATCGGCGAGTAGAAAATCATCCTCCAACACTAGGGCGCGAGGCCAGCCCTCCCGGACAATGCGCTCGGCGGCGGAGACATGGCTAAGGAAGCAGCCAATTTCGCCTGGCGAAAGCGGCTTGAAGAACGCCGCTGGCTCCCACGGTGCGAGTCGCGCGAGCTCGTCCTTCGGTAAGATGCGCCCGTCTGACGCCTCATGGCGCTCGAACGCTAGCCCGTAGCCACGCAACTCCTCCGAGACCTTCGCCCAGCGCGCGGTCGAGCCGGCAAGATTGATTACCAGGATCGGACAGGTGCGAGGCGGCGTGCTCGAATGGACGCTCATGGCTGTGGATGTTGAGCCGTGTGTGCGGCTGACGCCAGACCAGACCGAAGTCTGATTTGTTTGCCAACCCGGAGACCCCGCCCATCTTGAGCACGCATTCATGGCCCCGCTTCGCATCGCATTCTCCGATTGGATCGGCGAGACCCACCCCGCGGTGGAACGGATGCTGCGAGTACTGGCCTCCCGCCGCGAAGTCGCCCGGGCTGACTTCGCTGAGGCCGACCTGCTGATCTACTCGGACTTCGGCGAACGCCACTGGGACTTCCAAGGCCTAAAGGTCTACCTGACCGGGGAGAATATGCTGCCGGACTTCGACCAGTGCGACCTCGCTTACACTCCGGTCGAAATCGCAGGGGACCCGCGGGCGGTCCGCTTTCCTTATTACGCCCAGGTACTTCCTGAACTTGGCTCACTTGTCCGGCCAGCCGATTACGACGCCCGCTCTTACTTAGATCGTCCGGGCTTCGCCTGTTTTGTCGCCAGCAATGCCCGCGGCCTGGAACGTAACCGGTTCTTCCGCGCCCTGCACCGCCGCCGCGCGCTCGTCTCCGCGGGCCGCCACTTCAATACCACGGGGAAGCCCTTGGCGGACAAGCTGGGCCTCCTGCGGGGTTTTCGTTTCAACCTCGCCTTCGAGAACAGTAGCTCGCCCGGCTACGTCACGGAAAAGCTCGTGGAGCCGCTGCTCTCGGGCTGTATTCCGATCTACTGGGGCGACCCGGAAGTCGGCCGCGAATTCAATCCCGGATGCATGATCAATGTAGCGGACTACCCCTCGGACCAGGCCGCCATCGACCATATTCTCGCGGTCGACTCCAATCCGCAGGCCCGCCTCGCGCTGCTCGCCGCCCCACCCTTCCGCAACAACCGCGAGCCTATCTGTCTGTCGGATGAATATCTCGTCGCGCCCCTGCTCGCCCTACTCGACGCAGGCACCAAACCCGGGGCTCGGCACTACCGCCACCGGTCACTCCGCGAGCACACCCACGTTTCGCCGCTACGGCAACGCCTCTCGAGCCTGCGCTGTCGCCTCGATGGCCTGCTCTGGAAGCTGGGTGCGCGCTAGGTCGGTGGATAATTCGGGTTGAAACAAGCGGTGCGGCGGGGAGACTGCCGCCAGCCCCATGAACGCACCCATCCCGGCCTTTGGCGAGCTCCGCGCCTCGCTTCTGCAACGCATCGTCCTCGGCCTGGTTCGGATCCCGCCACTTTACCGGGGCTCGCTGCGCCCGCTCTGGGTCAAGTTGCTCAACGCCCTCCGTCCGGGTCCGGTCGACGTCGAATCGGTCTTCGGTCGCTTCCGCGTCTACCCCACGACCAACCTCGTCGACAGCGCCCTGCTGATTCACCCGTGCTACAACCAGGAAGAGATAGACTTCCTCAAGGCAGGGACGGCTCCCGGTGGCACGTTCGTCGACGTCGGCGCCAACATCGGCCTATATTCGGTCGCCCTCGGTAATTTCCTCAAGCCCGGCGGTCGCGTCGTCTCCATCGAACCCAATCCTGTCTGCGTAGGC
>CALEEU010000113.1 GCA_937875975.1 uncultured Opitutia bacterium
CCAAGGAACCGGAACACATCTTCAAGCTCTACGGCGAGGAAGCCCGCAAGCGCGGCAGCTTCGCCAACAGCGTGCTGATGGCCCGCCGCCTCGTTGAACGCGGCGTGCGCTTCGTCCAGATCTACCATAACAACTGGGACCACCACTCCAACGTCAGCGGCCGCATGCCCAGCCAGTGTAAGGACATCGACCAACCCTGCCACGCCCTCATCGAGGACCTTAAGCAGCGCGGGATGTTCGACGACACGCTCATCGTCTGGGGTGGCGAGTTCGGCCGCACAATCTACAGCCAAGGCGGACTCACCAAGGAGAACTACGGCCGCGACCACCACCCGCGCTGCTTCTCCATGTGGATGGCCGGCGGCGGCGCCAAGGGCGGCCAGATCTACGGCGAGACCGACGAGTTCAGCTACAACATCGTCAAGGATCCGCTTCCGATCAACGACTTCCACGCCACGGTGCTCCACCTGCTCGGCTACGACCACGAACGCTTCACTTACAAGTATCAGGGCCTGGACCAGAAGCTCACCGGCGTCCTACCGACTAAGGTCGTCAAGGCATTGGTCGCTTAGCAGGGATAGGGACAGCACCACGTGCTGTCCTATGTGCAAAAGTGCAAATCGGCCTGCGGCCTGTGCAAAGGTGCAAAAGTGACAGTTAATACAGAGACAGGGCTAGGCTAACCCCCTAGCCCTTTTCATTTCTCAGCATTCCTACCCCTACCCCTATCCCTACCCCAACCCCTACTTGCTTCCACCTTTGCACTTTTGCACCTTTGCACTGTATCTTCACCACCCTACCCCATGAGCCCCCTTAGTCGCTCCTTCTGGCCAACTGGCCAACTGGTCAACTGGTCAACTGGTCTGCTCTGCCTCATGGCAGCACCCCTCGCCGCCGCCGACGACGCTGCCTGGCTGCAGTCCAAGGGTACGCTCATCTTCCATGACGCCTTCGAGCGCGAAGAGACCGGCAACTTAGCCAAAGACATCGGCAACGGATGGAACAGCGCTACGGCCGACCGCGTCCCGAAGCTAAAGCAGGCCGACCTCGACGCGGGGATCATGAAGATCGCCAGCGCGACCAAGGAAGCGGGCCACGCGGCCCACATCCACCACGACGCGGGCTTCGCCGACGGAGGCGTGATCGTCCGCTTCAAGTTCCCCGGACTCAACAAGGACGAGAACCTTGTGACCGGCTTCGTCGACCGGTCCCTCAAGGATGTCCACGCTGGTCACCTTTGCTACGCGACGCTCTCACAGACCGATCTGACCCTCTCGGACCGCAAGACGGGCTCGATGAACCTGGCGATCAAGAAAAAGCGGGCTGACGATGCGGCCGCCAAGAAGAAGCCCGACCCTGTACTCGATGCGCTGCTCAAGAAGAAGTCGCAGGTCACCCCCTTGAAAGCCAATCAGGAATGGCATGTGTACACGCTCGTCACCGAGGGCGACGAGATGCGCTTCTCCCTCGACGGCAAGCTGATCGCCAGCCACCGCTCGGAGGGCTATGCCCACGACATGAAGCGCTGGTTCAGTTTCCTGGCGGGCTCGACGGTCTGGATCGACGACGTGAAGATCTACCAAGTAAAATGAACCGACTCCTCCTCTCCACGCTGCTCGCCTTAGCGGCGTCGCTCAAACCATGCCCCGGCCTCGATCAGGCGACGCTCGACCTCGCCCTCGAGCCGCCGGTGCTCAACACGAACCCAGGACCGGAATACGCCGACGCGAATCGTCCCGGCAACATGATCATCGGGCTCGATCGGACGCCGAAGGGCCGTCTCTGGGCCGCTTGGATCGGCAACGGCGACAGCGCCAACGGCTTCCTGATGCTGGCGTCCTCCGATAACGGCGGGAAGAGCTGGTCGAAGCCTCGTCTGGTCATCGACCCGACCGATCTGCCGGGCAAACCCAACCGTCGCACGCTTGTCGGCAACCTTTGGACCGACCCGCAGGGCCGCCTGTGGTGCTTCTTCGACCAGAGCCTGGGCTACTTCGACGGACGCGGCGGCGACTGGGTCACGCGTTGCGATAACCCCGATGACGCGAACCCGACGTGGTCCGCGCCGGTGCGCATCGCCGACGGCTGCACGCTCAACAAGCCGACGGTCCTCGCCAACGGCGACTGGCTCCTGCCGGTCTCCCTCTGGACCCGCGACCGGATCAAACCTTGGAACCGCGACTTCCCGGACGTGGCGACCTTCCGCGACCACCACCGCGACCTCGACGCGATCCGCATGGCCAACGTCTACGCGTCCTCCGACCAAGGCAAGACTTGGACCCGCCGCGGCGGCGTGACTTTCCCGGGCACTGACTTCGACGAACACATGATCGTCGAACGTAAGGACGGCTCGCTCTGGATGCTGGCCCGCGCCGGCAAAGGCATCAGCGAAGCCACCTCGACCGACGGCGGCCGCACCTGGACCAATCCGACGGATTCGCCGATCCGTAATCCGAAGGCCCGCTTCTTCCTCCGCCGACTCAACTCCGGCAACCTGCTGCTGGTGAAGAACGGCCCGATCGACGTCCAGCTGCCCCGTCGCTCCAGCCTCATGGCCTTCATCTCGAAAGATGACGGCAAGACCTGGGGCCCGGGCCTATTGCTCGACGACCGCGCCTCGGTCTCCTACCCCGACGGCTTCCAGGCTCCGGACGGCACGATCCACATCCTTTACGACTGGAACCGACATACCGACGCCGAGATCCTGCTCACGAAGTTCACGGAAGAGGATATCGCCAAGCAGACCAAGGTCACGCGCTCACTTGTGAACAAAGCGACCAAGACCCCGCACCCGGAACTCGGCGGCCATGGCGTCCGTGCTGACGCCAAGTGGACGGCCCAAGGCCTCATCGATGCCAAGCAGGACCGCACCAGCATCCCCTACGAAGGCTACACGCCCAACCGGATGGTCTGCGACACCACGCTTCGCCTCATGCCCGACGGCTCCTGGATCTATTTCATGCTGGCCGGGGGCGACACCGA
>CALEEU010000114.1 GCA_937875975.1 uncultured Opitutia bacterium
GGCCGACTTACTTGACCGGGGAGTAATCGGTCGGGAGGAGGAACTCAGATTTCACACCATCCTTGATCGTAAGCGAACCGCCGGCCTTCTGTTCGGAAGCACCCTTGGCGGCGATCCAAGCTGGGTCAGCGCGGAAAGCGCCGAAGCTGGCCTTGGCGGCGTCTTCGCTCTGATGGTGGAGCAGGTAGATGAGAGTATTTTCTGCGACGTAGGAGCTCTTGGCGCCCTTCTGGTCTGCCGCGAGATTCCAGTAGGTCATGCTGGTCATGCCATGCTTCGCGAAGAGCTTCAGGGTATGATCGCGGAAGCGGGCGTTCAGGTTATCCAGTCGGCCTGCTTCGGTCGTATAGGTGCGCAGTTCGAAGACGCCTTTGCCGTAAGACTTGGCCTCAGCCAGCACGGCGTAATCGGTGGCCGTGAGAAAGGCATTCTCAATACGTTCGATCAGTTTACCGTCTTTCTCGGACTCCTTGGCAGCAGCCTTCCAGGCCGGATCAGCGCCGAAGGCCTTGAAGGAGGCGTCACGAGAGGCGCGATCAGGGAACGCGAGGAAGTAGACCAGCTTGTTCTCCTTGTTATCGACTGGGACGAAGTAGCCGAGGTTCGTCATGCCATGCTTGGTGAAGAGCTTGAGCGTGTGGTCGCGGAAGCGGGCATTGAGGGCGTCAAGCTTGCCGGGCTTGGCGTAGTAGACGCGCATCTCAAAGAGGCGGGTATCCGGCTTATCGGCGGCGACGGCAGTCACGGCGAGAAGGCCAAAGGTGAGGAGGGAGAGCAGGGACTTCATGTTATTTGAGGAATTGGGTAAGATTATCGCGGGTGATGAGCTGGAAAGGAATCAGGGTTTCCTTCGGGCAGGGCTGTTTCTTGGCGAGCAGGATGGCGGCGTCGACCGAGCCCTTGCCCTGGCCGACCGCATCCTGAAAGACCGTGGCGTCAAGGCGACCTTCCTTCACCGCGGTAAGCGCCTGCGCGATGGCGTCGATGCCGATGACCGTGACTTCCTTCTTGAGGCCGGCGCGCTCAAGGGCGAGCAGTGCGCCCATGGCCATCTCGTCATTGTGGGCGAAGATCGCGGAGAACTTGCCCTTGTGGGCCTGGATCCAGTTCTCGGTCAGTGCCATCGCCTTGGCCCGATCCCAGGAGGCCGTCTGATGGTCGACCAGCTTGAGTCCGGGGTATTTAGCAAAGATTTCGCGAGCGCCGGCTTCGCGCTGCAGCTGGGCCGAAGTTCCCATGATGCCGTGGAGCATCAAGACGCCCCCTTGGCCGTTCAGTTTCTTGGCGATAGCTTCCATCGCGATGCGACCCGCATCGAAGTCATTGGAGCCGATGTAGGAATCGCCAGCGGACCTCGTCACTTGATTCACGAGCACGACCGGGATGCCGGCAGCCTTGATGCGGTCGACCGCCGGGGTGCTGGCCTCGAGTTCGCAAGGATTAAGGATGATGGCGTCGACCTTCTGCGCGATGAAGTTCTCGACCTGGCTGAACTGCTTCTGGACGTCGGACTGGGCGTCGACCATGACCAACTTCACGCCCGGCTTCGTCTTGGCGTGGTCGACGATGGCCTCGGAGAGCTTCGCGGTGTACTCGGCGGACAGGTCGCGGGAAGAGAAGCCGATCAGGATTTCGCCCTCCTTGCGGGCTTCGGCTTTCTTGCAGCCGGAGAGAACGGAGAGCGAGAGCGGGAGGGCGCAGACGGCCAGAAAGGCCGAGACGGCTTTGCGAGGGGTAAGACGCATCCCAGACTTTTACGAACGGGCCTGACGTCGGTCGAGCCAAACCGCACCCACGATGATGACGCCTTTGATGACGGCCTGATAATACGAGGAAACACCCATCAAATCTAAGCCATTGTTGATGACCCCGATCAACAAGACGCCCAGCAACGTGCCGGTAATCGTGCCGACCCCGCCGGCAAGGCTGGTGCCACCGATGACGACGGCGGCGATCGCATCGAGCTCGTAGGCTTGGCCTGCGTTGGGCTGACCTGTGGTGATGCGCGCGGCAAGGACCACGCCGGCGAGGCCCGTGAGGAGTCCGCAAAGGCCATAGGCGAAGAGCTTAACCTTTTCGACCGGTACGCCAGCTGCACGGGCGGCGTTCTCATTGCCGCCGACAGCATAGATGTGACGACCAAGGCGGAAGTTGCGGAGGAAGAACCAGGCGGCGAAGGCGACGCCCGCGAAACAGAGGACCGGGATCGGGACGCCCAAGAAGTCTCCGGCGAGAGCGGTCAGTTCATTCGACATGTCAGCGACCGGGCGACCCCCGCTCACGATAAGCGCTAGGCCGCGCGCGATGGTCATCATCCCGAGGGTGACGATGAACGGGGCGACACCCCCACGGGTCACGAGTACGCCGTTGACGAGCCCACAGGCGGCCCCGGTGAGAAGTCCGACGGCGATGGGCACGAATACGGAATGGTCGCCAGGGTGCGCGAAGGTGGCACAGGCGACGCCGCTCAAGGCCACGACCGACCCCAGGGAAAGGTCGACGCCGGCGGTGAGGAGGACGAAGGTGACGCCGACCGCGAGGATACCGTTGATCGAGATTTGCCGGGCGACGTTGGTGAAGTTCGCGACGCTCAGGAAGGTGTCGGTCAGTAAAGACAGGGCCAGGCCGACAAATAAGATGACGAGCAGGAGGCCGAAGCGGTGAAGCAGATTACGATCGAGGGTGAGCATGGCGTTATAAAGGCATCGCGTGGCGGAGCACGGTTTCTTGGTCAGCCGAGGCCGCATCGAGCGTCGCGGAGACGGAGCCACGGCGCAGGACTACGATGCGGTGCGCCAAGGAAAGGACTTCAGGGAGTTCGGAAGAGACCAATAGGATGCCCTTGCCAGCACGGGCTAGTTTCTGGATGAGGGCGTAGATTTCCGCCTTCGCTCCGATGTCGATTCCACGCGTCGGTTCATCGAGGATGATGAGATCGGGGCCGCCAAGGAGGCAGCGCGCAAGCAAGGCCTTTTGCTGGTTGCCGCCACTGAGCTGGGCAATCGGTTGCGACGGGCTGTTCGCTTTGACGGAGAATTCCGACATCTGGGTCCGGCTCGCGGCGGCTTCGGCTGGATGATTGATCAACGGTCCGCGACCATAGTCACGCAAAGCCGACAGGGTGATGTTCTGGCCGACACCTAGGGCGGGAATCAATCCGAGGCCTTTGCGGTCCTCGGTGACCATGCCGATGCCGGCGGCCAGGGCGTCCTGAGGATTACGGATAGAGAGCGGCGTACCCTTGAGGCGGATCTGACCTTCCGAAGCGGGCTGCAAGCCGAAGATTGCGCTGACTACCTCGGTGCGGCCTGCGCCCATCAGGCCGGCGAGGGCGACCACTTCGCCGCGGCGAACCTGGAAGCTGATATCACGGTAGGCTGGTTCACGGGTCAATCCGGAGGCCTCGAGCAAGATGTCATCGGAAGGGGGATGGCGAACCGGGAAGACATCGGCGAGTTCTCGTCCGACCATCATCGTGATGAGCTTGGCGGGATTCAGCTCCGCCGCCTGGGCCGTGCCGACCAGACGACCGTCACGCAGGACCGAAATGCGGTCGGCCAATCGGAAGACCTCATCCATCTTGTGGGTCGTATAAACGATGGCGACGCCGCGGGCCTTCAGGCGGGCGATGGCCCGGAAGAGGGCGGCGACCTCGTGGTCGGAGAGAGCCGCCGTCGGTTCGTCCATCAAGATGACGTCAGCCTGGCGCCCGAGCGCCTTGGCGACCTCAACCACCTGAGTCTGGGCCACGGTCAGCGTGCGCATCATACGGGTCGGATCGATCTCAGATTCAAGTTCGTCCAGCAGCTCTTGGGCACGCGCCAGTTGGGCGGTTCGAGCGATGAGACCGAAGGCGGAACAGGGCTCGCTGCCGAGGGTGATGTTCTCCGCGACCGTCAGGTCAGGGATGGGCATCAGTTCCTGATGGATCATCGCGATGCCCGCGACCAAGGCATCGTGTGGCGAGGTGAACTCGGCATGGTGTTCGCGCCATTCGACCTGACCGCCGTCGGGGCGATAGAGTCCGGCGAGGATCTTCATCAACGTCGACTTGCCGGCGCCGTTCTCGCCCATCAGCGCGTGCACTTCGCCTGGCAAGAAGTCGATCGTCGTCGGATATAAGACGGTGAGCCCAGCGAAGTCCTTGCGTAGTTCGAGGGCTCGGAGCATGACGGACGGCCGGCGCTTTTAGCGCTTAGGTAAATCGCCGACGACGTCAGCAGGCCAGTAGGTTATCGGACGGATCTCCATCCGCCGGTATTCGCACTCCGCGGCTTCGGACTGGATCTGGAGTTTGCCGGCCTTCAGCGGGACGTCGACCGTCGAACCCTTCTCGCGGTAGCGGGAATTCAGGATCACATTGACCGTCTTGCCGTTGAGGCGGAAGACCGCGTCACCGTTGAGGGCGAAGCACTCGATCGTGTTCCATTCGCCGAAAGGCTTCTCGTCGTAATTCGTGCCATGCCAGACGCGGGCATTGACGGTCGTCAGGGTGCCCTTCGGGTCGTAGATGCGCTTCTTCACTGGGTCATCGGTGCGGATTGGGATTTCTGCCATTGCTCCGGACAAGGGCCAATAATCGCCGATGTCTCCTTCCTGGACCTGCAGCTCTTGGCTGCGCATCCAGAACTTCCCGGTGGCGCCATGTTCGCCGACGCAGAAGATCAGGATGCCATTGTCGCGCACCGCGGTCAGACGGGGTTCCCAGCGTTTCTCGCCCCAGCGTTGTTCGGTCTTCAGGTGGAAGTTATCGAAGGACGCTAGCGAGCTGAGGGCGCCGAAGACCTGACCGGTGATATGGAGGACCGTCTCACCGTCGATCTGGCGGGTCGTGATCACCTTGAGCGGGTCATTGTTGAGGCCAAGGACCGGGTCGTCCTTCGGCTTGGCGCCGCGGACATAACCCGGAAGGTCGTAAGCCCGGTGGACGGGGCCGAGCCACTTTTCCCACTGGGAGAGCTGGGGGTCGAGTAATGGGCGGAAGGATGATTCTTGGGCAAGGGCGACGGCGCCAAAGCCAAGCAGAGAGAGAACAGTGAGTTTCATCGGTTTAGCGAATGTCGCGCCAGAGCCAGGTCAGGGCTTCCGGAAGGAGTTGGGCGCCGTGGCGGCTGTTGTGGGTGCCTTCGCCCATGACGAACTTGTAATCGTAGCCCTTGGCTTTCCAGGCATCAGCCATCTTTTGATTGGCTTCCGGCCACACGCCGAACTCGTTGGTCAGGTCGTGCGAACCTTCCTGCGAGAACACGCGGATGTTCTTCTTCGGCGAGTCCATGATCATCTGGGGGTAGAGATTGCCGCCCTTTTCGGCGCCTTTGCTGATGACGCCGCGGATATTGGTGAAGCTGCCGATGGTCGTGAAGACCTTGCTGAAAGCATCAGGGCGATGCCATGCGGCGTTGAACGCGCAGATACCTCCGGAAGAAGCGCCGGCGATGGCACGACGGGCCGGATCCTTCGAGAACTTGACGCCTTTCGATTCCGCGAGCGGGATCATCTCCTCGAGCAGGAATTTCACGTAGAGATCGGTGACGCTGTCGTATTCGAACGAACGGTTGGACTTTCCGAGCGCCTTGCCCTTCTTGTCCTTGCCGTTCGGATTCTTCGGGTCGGGCGTGAAGCCAGGCGCGATGAAGAGGGCGATGGTCACCGGCATCTTCTTCTGGGCGATCAGGTTGTCAAAGACCACCGGCACCCGCCATGCGCCAGTACGGTTGGCATAACCAGGACCATCTTGGAAGACCATCAGGGCGGCTTCCTTGGTCGGGTCATACTGTTTGGGGACGTAGAGGGACCACTTGCGTCCGTAACCCGGGAAAGTCTTGGAGTCGGCGAGTTCGAACTCGGTGACGACCCCCTTAGGCACGCCGGCCTTCTCTTGGGAGTCCGGGCCAAGGACGTACTGGGAGTCGTAGTCGGGCTTCTTGGGTTCAGCACCGAGCAGGCTGAGGGCCAGCAGGCAGGGCAGGAGGCGGAGTAGCTTCATAGGGGTGCTCCGATATGAAGCAGCCCGAGGTGCCGACACAAGCCCAAGCGGGGTCAACGGACAGGCTCTTGGCCGACTTTCCGAAGCCGCCAGAGCTCGGGGAAGCGCCAGTGGGTCAGGCCCATCACGCCAAACGTGGCTAGTCCACCGAAGACCACTGAATTGACCGTACCCATCAGACGGGCGGCTAGGCCGGATTCCGCCATGCCGAGCTCGTTGGAGCAGCCGATGAAGACCGCCGTCACGGCCGACACACGGCCCATCATCTCGGGCGGGACCGAGGTCTGGAGGATGGTCTGACGGATGATCACGTTCACCGCGTCGGCGGCGCCAGCCAGGAACAGGAAGATGAACGAGAAGATGAAGGCCGCGTGCAGGCTAAGCCCGAGGGCGGAAGCGAGGGCGATCGAAAGAGCAAAGCCGATCGTGCTGAGTCCGAAGACCGCGAAAGAACCGTAGAGGGATCGTCCAGCATGATTCAAGGGCGGCCGAATGATAAGGTAGAGCGACATCAGCACCGCGCCGACCGAGGAGGCCGCCCGGAGCATCCCGAAGCCAAAGGCGCCGGCTCCCAGCATGTCGGCGAAGATCGGGAGGAGGGCCACGGCGCCACCGAGGAGCACCGCGAAGAGGTCCATCGTGAAAGCCCCGAGCATGATGCGCTGACTCAGCATGAAATCGATGCCCTGCCGGAGGCTGACGAAGATAGGCTCGGGGGTGCGCGTCTGGAGCGTCTGAGTCGTGCGCAAGGCGATGGTCAGGCCGAGCGAGCCGGCGAAGCAGATCGTCATCGCTGTGTACGGCACGTTTTCCGGATGGGAGAGCTCGTTCTTTTCGCCCAACCAAACCATCAGGCCAGCCAAGCCAGGTCCGAGGACGCAGGCGAGTTCGAAGAGCGTGTTGCGCCAGCGGACACCGCTGGGGATCTGTTCACGGGGGAGGATCTCCGCGATGATCGCCTGCCGGGCCGTGGTAAGGAAGCTGCGGGCCAAGCCGCCCAGAATGATTACGCCGTAGATGACGGTGAGTTGAGCCCAACGCTCGGTCAGGTGCTCGGGCAGGAAGAGAAATAGCCCTAGGGCCGTCATCGCAACCAAGGCGCCGATGGCGATACGCCGGCGGTTATTGGTATCCGCGACGTGGCCGGCGAAGAGCACCGCGCTTACGAAAGGGATTACCTCGGCAAGTCCGATGGCACCCAGAGCCAGGGCCGCGTTGGCGCCTTCGTCCTTCGTCAAGCGAAAGACCTGCCACGCGATGGCCACGTTCTGCATCTGGATAGCCAGCGTACCGAGCACGATCGCCCCCAGATAGAAACGGAAAGACCGCGAAGCGATCGCGGAAGCGGGTGCCGGCGTGGCGAGGGACATCGCCGTCACTACTGCGGCAGGGGAAACTTTTAGGCAATCACCGCTTTGATCACGTGGCCGGAGACGTCCGTCAGGCGGTAGTAACGGCCTTGGAACTTGAAGGTCTGGCGCTCATGGTCGACACCGAGGAGATGCTGCATGGTCGCGTGCAGGTCATGCACGTGGACCGGGTCCTTGA
>CALEEU010000115.1 GCA_937875975.1 uncultured Opitutia bacterium
CCTGGTCGGCGATGGAGCGGGTGATCGCCTGGCGGATCCACCAGGTGGCGTAGGTGGAGAACTTGTAGCCGCGGCGGTACTCGAACTTCTCGACGGCCTTCACGAGGCCCATGTTGCCTTCCTGGATGAGGTCCGTGAAGAGCAGGCCGCGGTTCTGGTACTTCTTCGCGATCGAGATCACGAGGCGGAGGTTATGTTCGACCATCTCGGTCTTGGCCCGTTGCGCCTCGTCGAGGTGCTTGCGGACGTTCCGGGAGAGGTTGAGGAGTTCGGCTGGGGTGAGGCGCCAGCGGAGCTCGATTTCACGCGTACGGGTGGCGGAAATCTCCGGCTTGATGGCCTTCTTGGCGCGCACCGGTCCGCGGGCGACCATGGTCGGTTCGACCAGGTTGCGGGAGTCGTCGATGTCGCCCTTGATGTCGGCGAGTTCGAGCCATTCTTCGAAGAGCTTCATCTTGAAGCAGAACTTGCGGAGGATGTCCTTGCAGCCTTCCTTGGGGGCCAGCCCAAGCTTGAGGTACGCCTCGCGTGCCTTGGCCTTCTTGGGGGCGTCATTCTCGTCCAGGTATTTCTGCCAGGCCTTGTCGAGCTTGGCCTTGAGCTTGGTGCACTCGTCCGTGGCCTTCGGGAGCATCTTATAATAGGCGTCGCGAGATTCGACCTTCTTGTCGATGACGACCTTGTCGAAGCGTTCTTCCTTGCGGAGGACCTTGAGGGCGAGGTCGAGCTGGTAGGGAAGGGTGAGCCAGCAGGTGAAGAGGAAATCCTGGGCGCGGAGCTCGGCATCCTCGATGCGCTTGGAGATCTCGACTTCCTGTTCGCGGGTGAGCAGCGGCTTGTGGCCCATCTGCTTCAGGTAGACGTTGAAGGGGTCGTAAGGGGCGTCAGCCGGGACGGTGCGCGCGGCTTCTTCTTCGGAGTCCTCGACCTTCTTGCGGTACGTCTCGACCTCGTCTTCGTCGAGGAGCTTGATGTCGAGATTATCAAGGATGTTCATGATGTTCTCGATCAGCTCCGGGTCGGTGGCGCTATCGGGAATGATTTCATTGATGTTCTGGACCGTGACGTAGCCGTTCTTCTTGGAAAGGCTGACGAGCTGCTGGACCTTCTCGTTGATATCGCGGCTGACCACCGGGTTGGTGACGGGCTTGACTGGTGCGGTGGCCTTGACCGGGGCGACAGCCTTGGCGGGCGCGACCTTGGAAGCGGGAGCCGCCTTGGCGGGTGCTACGGCTTTGCCGGCCGGGGCAGCCTTCACGGGCACCGGGGCTTTCGCCGCCGGTTTGGCGACGACGGCCTTCACGGGCGCCTTCGCCGCGGGCGCGGGCTTGGCGACCGGCTTGGCGGCGGCTTTGACGACGGGCTTGGCCTGCTTGGAGGCTTTGACCGGCTTGTCGGTGGTCTTTTTGTTCTTCTTGTCGGGCATCTTGGGAAATTAGGCGGCGGTGAGGGAGGGCGGCGTCGCGTGCGATTTGCGAAGGGCGATCTTTTCCGACTGGAGCTGGTTGAGCGTGGCGATGTCGTCGCGGGAAGTGGAGGCGATGCGGGCGTCGAGGCTACGCATGAGGGTCTGAACGTGGCGGCCGTGGAAAGACTTCAGGATGCTGTTAGCGCGGGGCAGGATGTCCTTCTCGTCGTCTTTGCCAGCGTAGCTCTCGGCGGAGAGGCGGGCGGCTTCGGTGCGCATTTCATCGTCGAGGGCGCTGATCGCTTCGCGCAGGCCGGCAAAGTGGCCTTGGGCGGCTTCGTTGAGCAGGGCCATCAGGAGTTGGCCACCCCGGCCGGACTGGTCGATCCATTCGAGCGGCAGTGACTGGGCGATGGGGACGAAGTAGGAATCATGCCGCAGAAGGAACAGTATCAAATCCTCCTCCGACGTTGTCAAGCCCCCCCCCTTGACAACCGGGGCGGGGGGTAGGTCGTTGGGGCCGCTGAGCTGGGCGGCTGGGCGCTGGGCCTGGGATTGGGCGCGGTGGCGTTCGTAGGCCATGTGCATCTCGCGGATGCCGATGCCGGCGTGACGGGCCGCCTCGTTGAGGGCTTCGCGGACGATTTCCTCGGCCCCGGCTTGCTCGACGATAGGGAAGATGGCCTCCAGTAGGCTGAGGCGGCTGGTGAGCGGCAGGTTGACCGAGCCTTCCGGGACCAGGGACTGGACGCAGAACTGCATCGCGCTCCGGGCGCCGGCGACGAGCCCGGCCCAGCCGGCGGCGTCATGCGTCGAAAAATACTCATCGGGGTCTTTCCCGCCGGGGAGCGAGAGGAAGCGGATGTCGAGGCCTTCGCGCAGGCCGATGGGGAGGAGGCGCAGGGCGGCCTTCTGGCCGGCAGCGTCGGAATCAAGGAACACGATCAGGCGCTGCGTGAAGCGGCGGAGCTGTTGCATGTGCTCCTCCGTGACGGCGGT
>CALEEU010000116.1 GCA_937875975.1 uncultured Opitutia bacterium
CGGCTTCATGGTCTGTTTGGTAACCTGTCCCACCCTGCCTGTCGACCGCGGTTCCCCGGCATATCGCGTAGGGACAGCAATACCTGCGGTCCACCCCTGGAAGTCTTCCTGGCCAACCAGCCAACTATTCAACGGATCAACTTTTCAGGCCGTGAGCCGTTCGAGGCACTCCGCGTAGAGGGCCTGCGTCTTCTGCACGACATCGGCCGGCAGGGTCGGGCCCGGCGCGGTCTTGTTCCACGGCTGGGTTTCGAGCCAGTCGCGGACAAACTGCTTATCGTAAGAGGGCTGGGCGCGGCCGGGCTGCCAGGTGGCGGCGGGCCAATAACGGGAAGAGTCGGGCGTCAGGACTTCATCGATCAGCACCAACGAGCCGTCGGGGGCGCTGCCGAATTCGAACTTCGTGTCGGCCAGGATGACGCCCGCCTTGGCGGCGCGCTCGGCGCCCATGCGGTAGAGCGCGATCGACGTCTCCTGCACCGTGCGGAAGACCTTCTCGCCGAGCACCTCGCCGCAGCGGGCGCGGGTGATCGCTTCGTCGTGGCCTTCGGCGGCCTTAGTGGAGGGTGTGAAGATGGGCTGCGGCAGCTTCGAGCCGTCGAGCAGGCCTTCGGGCAACGGGTGGTCGAGGATGCCGCCGGTCTTCTGGTATTCCTTGAAGCCGCCGCCGGCGAGGTAGCCGCGGACGACTGCTTCGACCGGGAGGGGCTTGAGCTTACGCACCAACATCGAGCGCGGGATCAGGTGTTCGTGGCCGTGCAGGGCCTTGGCCAGCGCGTTGGCATGGTCGGGCACGAGGTGCGTCGGGAAGACAAGGCGGGCCTGGTCGAACCACCAGAGGCTGATCTGCGTGAGGAGGATGCCTTTGCCCGGGACGCCGTTGGGCATCACGACGTCGAAGGCCGAGAGACGGTCCGTCGCCACGATCAGGTAATGCGTGCCGAGGTCGAAGACTTCACGGACCTTGCCCTTCGCTTGGAGCGGGTAGGGCAGGCCGGTGACGGTCATCAGCGCTTCGGCGGGCAGGGGCGGCGTCTTCATCCTGCCACGGAGATAGGGCAGGGCGGGGCGGCAGGGCAAGGTGGTTCGTCGTTGAGGCGCAAGGTCCGGCGGTCATCCTCCGTGCAGCCTGATGGAACTCCGCGACGCCCATTGTCATTACCAGTTCGCCGAAGTGCCGTACGCTGCGGTGGAACAGGCTCGGGCGGACGGAGTCGGCCAAGCGATGATCAACGGCAGCGCGCCTTCCGACTGGCAAGACGTGGCGGCCCTCGGCCGGCGCGATCCACGTAACCGCATGTCGTTCGGACTGCACCCGTGGGATGTCCCGACCGCGCCGGCGGGCTGGGCGGAGACTTTGCGCGCCACTCTCATCGCGCATCCGACCGCCGGCGTCGGCGAGATGGGACTCGACCGTTGGGTGAAGGAACACGATCCCGTCGCCCAGGAAGCGGCGTTCCGGACGCAGCTCGCGTTGGCCGTCGAGCTCGAGCGAGCGCTCACCATCCATTGCGTCAAAGCGATCGGACCGTTGATGGACATCGTGCGCGCGACCGAACTCCCGCGCCGCGGCTTTCTCCTGCACAGTTGGAACGGACCTGTGGAGCTCGTGCCCGAGCTCGCGAAGCTCGGCGCCTATTTCTCCTTCAGCGCCCACCACCTCATCCCGCGCAAAGCCGACCTGCGTGTCCAGTTCGCCGCGGCGATCCCGCGGGAGCGAATCCTCGTCGAGACCGACGCGCCCGCGCTCTGCCCCGCGGCGGAGTTCCGCCTGCGCGAGCTCGCGCCCGACGCGGAAGGCACTGAGCAGAACCATCCGTCGAACCTCGTGCGGAATAACGCCGAACTCGCGCGGACCATGGGCGTGACGCCCGCGGAGTCCGCCGCGCTGACGTGTGCGAACTTCGCGCGCTTATTCGGCGCGTAGCAGCGAGAGGCGGAGCGCTTCGCCGGCGGCCGCGAGGCCGAACGCACCGGCCACATGCGAGGCCGTGCCGTAGCCCCATTCGCAGTTCGGGCGCAGGTCTTCGCCTTCAGGAATCTCGCCGCCCGGGAGGCCTTCGCAATCCGTTGGTTGGGTGAATGGTTCGTCGGACCACACGCACGAGACGCCGAACGGCGCCTTGCCGCGCGGGAAGTCGAAGTTCTGACGTAGGCGTTTGCGGACCAGCATCATCAGCGGATCATCACGCGAATCGCGGAGGTCGGTGACCTTGAGGCGCGTGCCGTCGAGGCGACCGGCGCAACCGCCGACCGTGACGACCGGCAGTCTGCGGTTCACTGCCTCGGCGATCAGGCCGCACTTCGGCGAAAGCGCGTCCATCGCGTCGATGACCACGCCGTCGAAATCCGCGAGCACCTCGTGCGGGTTGAAGCGGGAGAGGAAGCGCTGGTGGAGCGTCGTGCGAATCTTCGGGTGGATCGAGCGGGCCCGTTCGGCCATCGCCTCCGTCTTCGCCTTGCCCTCATTGCCCGCGACCGCGTGCAACTGGCGGTTCGTATTGGAGATGCAGACGGCATCGCCGTCGACCATCGCGAGGTGGCCGACGCCGGTGCGGGCGAGGGCTTCGATCGTCCAGGAGCCGACCCCGCCGAGGCCGACGACGAGGAAGGATGAGCGGGCGAGGCGTTCCATGCCGGCGCGTCCGTAGAGACGGCCGATGCCGGCGAAGCGTTGGAGGTGGTCCGCGTCCATGGTCACCAATCAAGGCGGTAAGCGGCTTCCCTCCAAGGAACAAACGCACTTCCTCCGGGCTTGCTGGCCGGGCGGCTCCGGGCATCGTGAAGCCGATGTCCGCCGCCGAGAAAGCCAGCCAAGCCGGAATCCTGCGAGCGCCCCTCGAGCCACTTTGGCTGTCGGCGGCTCGACGGGGCTTCTGGGGTTTGGTCATCGGCCTCTTGGTCGCCTGGGTCTTCGTCATCCTCGATCACCGCAAAGCCAACTCCGTGTCGCAGGTCTGCATGCAGGCGCGGATCGTGTTCCTCCAGTATCAGGCCGAGAAGGGCGAGTGGCCGAAGGCTTGCGACCTCGCCGCCCCCGGTGGTCAGTTCGGCGGCTTCAATCTCGCGCCGATGACGGCGGCGGTCGCGAAGTGCCAGGTTCCTGGCAAGTGGCTCTTCATGCCCAAGTCCGCCACCGGCGGTCCGGCGGTCGTCTTCACGCCGGCGGAGCCCGGCCGCTCCTATGAACGCGCCTTCGAGGCCGTTGACGGTTGGGTCGACGACGGAAAAGCCGACCAGGGCGACCTCCTGATCCGCGAAGACGTCGCGCTCCTCAGGCTGTCGGCCGAGTGATCGCCTCGGCGCGCTCGCGCAGGTCGGCTTCAAAAAGCGCGTCCACGAGCTGATCGAGATTCCCTTCGAGCACCTGTTCGATGCCGTGGACCGTGAGGTCGATGCGGTGGTCGGTGATGCGGTTCTGCGGGAAGTTGTAGGTACGGATCCGTTCGGAGCGGTCGCCGGAACCCACCTGCGTCTTGCGGGCGTCGGCGCGGGCTTCGCGTTCCTTGGCGCGCGTCAGGTCGAGGAGGCGGGAGCGCAGGACGCGGAGGGCCTTGACGCGATTGCGCAGCTGGGAGCGTTCGTCGGCGCAGTAGACCATCAGCCCCGTCGGCTTGTGGATGATCTGCACCGCGGACTCCGTCTTATTGACGTGCTGGCCGCCGGCGCCGCTCGCGCGGGCGACGGACATGTCGAGGTCTTCGGGCTTCAGGACGACTTCGGCTTCTTCGGCTTCAGGGAGGACGGCGACCGTGGCGGCGGACGTATGGACGCGGCCGGAGGCCTCGGTGGCGGGCACGCGCTGGACGCGATGGACGCCCGCTTCGTGGCGCAGGAGGGCCGTGGCGCCTTCGCCTTCGATGAGGAGGACCGCGTCGCGGACCCCGCCCAGGTCGGAGTGGGAGAGGGACATCAGCTCGCACTTCCAGCCTTTCTTCTCGGCGAAGCGGGTGTAGGCGCGGAGGAGCTCGGCGGCGAAGAGGGAGGCCTCCTCCCCGCCCGTGCCGGCCCGGATTTCTACAAGAGCATTACGAGAATCGTCCGGATTCGCCGGGATGATGGCCCGGATCAGCTGTTCGCGGGCCGTTTCGACGGCCGGTTCCAGCCGGGCGATCTCCTCGGCGGCCATGGCCCGGATCTCGGCTTCGGCCTCGCCGGAGAGGGCGCGGGACTCGGCCAGCTCCTTTTCGAGGGCCACGAGGGCGTCGTCGGCCTTGACGGCCTTGGACGTGAACCGGAGCTCGGCGCCGAGGGCGGCAGCCCGGCGGTTATCGGCGAAGGTCGCGGGGTCGGCCAGCAGGGCTTCGAGCTCGGCCAGGCGACGGCGGAAGGCGGTCAGGTCGGGGCGGAGGGGGCTGGCGGACATCGGTAAGGGGGTTAATCGGGCTTGGACAGAAGACGTCCGTTCGTTATTCAATGGAGTGCGGCAGGCTCCCCTCCGCAAGCCCGACCTTCATCCCTTTTCCGACCGATATGCAGCCCAAGGAACCCGCGCTCCGCGGCACCCACGTTCTCACCTGCGTGTGGGACTTCGACAAGACCCTCTGTCCGGGCTATATGCAGACCCCGCTCTTCAAGGCTTTCGGGGTCGACGAAGAGCAGTTCTGGAAGGAAACGAACCAGCTTCCGGCGCTTTATGCCCGTAAAGGCATCCGCACGCCCAAGGACTCCGTCTACCTCAATCACCTGCTCAGCTACGTGAAGTCCGGCCTCATGAAAGGTCTGACCAACGCCCGGCTCCGGGAGCTTGGGGCCGACATCGAGCTCTGCCCAGGGCTCCCGCAGTTCTTCCCGGCGCTCAAGGAGCATGTCCGTGAGCTCGGACGGAAGCACAACGTCGAAGTCACCCTCGAGCATTACGTCATCAGCACCGGCCTCGCGGAGATGATCCGCGGCACCTCGCTCGCCGCGCACTGCGACGGCATCTACGGCTGCGAATTCCTCGAACACCCGCTCCCGCCGCACTTCACCAAGCAGGACGAGCTCTCGCTGGACCTGCCGACCGAGATCACCCAGGTCGCCGCGATGGTCGACAACACCATCAAGACCCGCTTCCTCTTCGAGATCAACAAGGGCTCGAACAAGGACGCCGACATCGACGTCAACGCTGTCGTCCGCGCCGAGGACCGCCGCGTGCCGTTCGAGAACATGATCTACGTCGCCGACGGCCCCAGCGATGTCCCGGTCTTTTCGTTGCTGCGCAAGAACGGCGGCAAGGCCTTCGCGGTCTACGTGCCCGAGAGCGAGGCCGAGTTCGCCCAGAATGACGCGCTGCTCCAAGCGGGCCGCGTGCACGGCTACGGCCCGTGCGATTACTCCGCCGCCTCCTTCACGCCCAAGTGGATCCGCCACGCCCTCGCGGGCATGGTCGAACGCCTCGCGCAGGAACGCACGCGCGCCCTCGCGGCCCGCGTCACGCGTCCGCCCCGCCATCTGCATGCCGATCCCTCGCCGCCCGGCGCCGCGGACGCCGCTTCGCAGGGTACCCTCTTCGGAGAATAATCATGCCCGCCCCTGCCCGCAAACGCTCCACCACGCTCGCCCGCCCGGCCAGCGAGAGCAAACCGATCCTCGCCGTGGTCCTCGCCCTCATCGGCGGGTTCCTGCTCGTCGCGATGTTGTTCCACGCCCCCTCGGATCAGAACCTCATCCCGGAATGGCTGGAGAAGACGTTCAGCCTGCCGGCGGAATCGAACGCGACGGCCGAGCATAATCCTTGCGGCGCCTTCGGTGCCACCCTCGCGGTCATCCTGTTCAGTCTCTTCGGTTACGCCGGCTTCTTCGTGCCGTCCTTCCTTTTCGCCGCGGCTTGGTTTGCGCTCAATCAGCGCGCCCACACGCTCTGGCCGGTCAAGGTGACCCTGATGGTGCTCTGCGTCGTCCTTTTCGCTCCGATCCTCACGCTGTGGCTCGGTACCGCCAAGGATGTCTCCGTCGCCTTCGATCCGCGCGGACCGGGCGGCGTGCTCGGCAGCATGCTCTTCTCTTCGGTCTTCCATCCGGTGCTCGGTGATTACGGCACCTGGATCCTCGTGTTCCCTTACGGCTTCTGTCTCCTCGGTGCGCTCGCCGACGATCCGAAGGCCACGCTTTCCTCCTGGATCGCCGAGATCCGCGATGGCCTTGGCTCCTGGAACGCCGAACGTAAGGCCGCCGCCGCGACCGTCGCGGAAGAGCAGCGCCGCCGTGCTGCCATCGCCGCCGAGCTGCGCCGCAAGCAGCAGGATGTCGTCGGCGCCGCCATCGCGGTGCCCCAGCCCAAGGAGACCCCCAAGGCCGCGACCAAGGTCGCTCCGGTCACGGTCGATATTCCGCATGAAGGCCCGAAGGATGGCGAAGACGTCGGCCCTGACCTCGTCGAGCCCGATAACGTCAGCATTTCCCCCGACCCCACGTCGAAAGACAAGAAGCCGGAGAAGCCCAAGGCGGTCGTCGATGAAGAAGTGGAAGTGAAGCCTGTGCGCAAGGCGCCCGCGCCGCTCGGCCCCGACGCCGGCAAGGTGCTCGTCGTCCAGCCTGACAAGATCGAGAAAGCCCGCGCCAGCCAGGTCCTGAAGAAACGCGGAGACTACGTCTTCCCTGAGGTCAAGATGCTCAATGAGCCGTCCGCCAACTCCAAGGCAGAGCCCGAGGATTTCCGCAAGCGCGCCGCCGACCTCATCGAGACCCTCAAGCAGTTCAAGGTCGACTGCGTGCCGGTCGACCCCGCCAACGGTGTCGACGTCGGCATCCAGCAAGGCCCGTCGATCACCCGCTATGAGATCAAGCCCGCGCCCGGCGTGCGCGTGGAGAAGATTTCCAATCTCTCGAACAACATCGCGATGAACCTCGAGGCCGAGGCCGTGCGCATCCTCGCGCCCGTGCCAGGCAAGGGCACCGTCGGCATCGAGATCCCGAACAAGAACCGCAAGGACGTGCTCCTGCGCGAGATCATCGAGTCCAAGGCCTGGGCGGAGGCCGCGATGGAGCTGCCCGTCGTGCTCGGCGTGGACAGCGTCACGAACAAGCCCGTCATCCAGGACCTCGCCAAGATGCCGCACGCGCTCATCGCCGGCGCCACCGGCCAGGGCAAGTCCGTCTGCATCAACGCGATCATCGTCTCGCTCCTCTACCGCTGCACGCCGCAGGACCTGCGCTTCATCATGGTCGACCCCAAGGTCGTCGAGCTGCAGATCTACAACAACCTGCCCCACCTGCTGATCCCGGTCGAGACCGACCCCAAGCGCGTGCCCGCCGCCCTCAAGTGGCTCATCGCGGAGATGTCGCAGCGCTATAAGATCTTCGCCAAGTGCGGCGTGAAGAACATCACTGGCTTCAACGCCAAGATCGCCAAGGAAGCTGGCGCCCCCAAGCAGGAAGAGCTCGCGCTGAGTCCGGATGAGTTGGCCGCCGCGGCGGAAGCGGCGGAAGCAGTCATCGACGACGGTGTCCGCGTCCAGACCGAGAAGTTGCCTTACATCGTCTGCATCATCGACGAGATGGCGGACCTCATGATGGTCGCCGCGCAGGATATCGAAACCTCGGTGGCGCGCATCGCCCAGCTGGCCCGTGCCGCCGGCATCCACCTTGTGCTCGCTACGCAGCGTCCGTCGACGGACGTCATCACCGGCCTCATCAAGGCCAACCTGCCTACGCGCATCGGCTTCAAGGTCTCCTCCCAGATCGACTCCCGCACCATCCTGGATCGCGGTGGCGCCGAGACGCTCGTCGGCCGCGGTGATATGCTCTTCGTGCCTCCGGGCAGCGCCACGCTCAACCGCGTCCAGGGTGCGTTCGTCGGCGAGCAGGAAGTCGCCGCGATCGTCGAGTTCCTGGCGGAGAAGAACGGCAAGCCTGACTTCGCCCAAGATGTCATCAAGGCCATCAAGGAAGGCGCCGAAGGCGGCGAGGACGGCGAAGGGGGCGAGGAGGGGGAAGACCCGCTCGTGGCGCAGAGCTGGGCCATCATCAAGGAGACGCGACGTGCTTCGGTCTCGATGCTCCAGCGCCGCCTGAAGCTCGGCTACAACCGCGCTGCCCGCATCATGGATATCCTCCACGATAAGGGTTACGTTGGACCAGAGAACGGCTCCAGCCCGCGCGAGATTCTGGTCGACTAAGCGGGAGTCGAGGGCACGAAGCAGCGCTAGTTGATCGGTTGATCAGTGGGCCAGTTGGCAAGCGAGGCAATGGGCTCAAGGGGAGACCGGGAACCGGGAAGTTTGTTGCCGCATTTAGGGTGGGCTGATCACCCTTGATCAACCCTACCCAAGGCAAAGAAGCGACGGCCAGGTAAGTGAGGGTAAAAACTACCTCCGGCCATCGTGCCCTCAGGTCATCGTGCCAGCTTACTTCTTCTCCTTCTTCTTTTTCCGTTCAGGCACGACCGGCTTCTTCTTTTCTGGCACTGGGATGGAAGGCTCGGGCACGGGCTTGGTCGGATCGACCGTCGGGGCCGGGGCATTGGGGTCGAAGAAAGGTTTCGGCTCCGGGGCGGCCGGGGCTTCCTTGGCGGGCTCAGCGGCCACGGCGAGGCCGGCGGCGATCAGGAGGGCGACGATGGCGGGCTTCATGGGGTTAAGAATGATACAGCGGAAGACTGGGGAAGTTTCAAGGGCTTCGTCAGGACATGAAAAAGCCCCGTCATCCGGGGCTGTTTCAGCGGCTCGGCTTGATTACTGAGCTGGGGCTTCCTTCGAGGCCTTCTTCGCCGTCGGCTTCTGGGCTGGCTTCGGCGCTTCGGCTTCAGGCTTCTTTTCTTCGGGCTTCGCTGACTTCTCGGCATCCGATTCCTTTTTGGCCTTCTTCAGTTCCTTGGCGGCGGTGGCGCCGGCGACGACGGCGGCTTCAGCGAGCTTGGCGTTGGAAGGGGAGGCGGCCTTGTCGGTGCCGATGGCGGCGAGCTTGTCGGCTTCGGCCTGGGCGACCTTGGCCGCTTCCATGGCAATCTGCGTGGCGGCGTCGACGGTGTCGGCGACGAGCGAGACCGGGTCGGCGAGTACGGCCGGGGCTGGAACTTCCTTCTTGGTCTTCTTCTTGTCGGTTGAGGCCTTAGGCTTATCGACCACGACGGTGCCCGTGCTGGAGGTCGGGGGTTTTTCCTTCGTGGTGGCGGCCGAAGCGATTGCGGCGGCGGCGAGCAAGGCGAGGAGGCTGGTCTTCATGTTATGTATAATACACCACACGTCGGGCGGAGTTTCAACCCCTGTCAGGACGATAGGTGAAGATGGCCCCCCTTGGGGTGTGGTAAAGGTCGATAAACCCCCGGTTTTCACTCCGAGGGACATCCGGAGGCTGAGCTGATGGCATCCACCGTGGTGGCCTAAAAGGGGAAATTGCCCTATTCGCTTGCTCGCCCAAGGCATTTCCCAATGAAAGTCTCTTCGATGTCTTCCATCGAAAACTTGTTCGGGAAAAATCGTGAGTGGTCAGAAGGCGTCCGTCGCCAAGACCCTAATTTCTTCGAGACCCTGTCCAAGCAGCAGAACCCCCGCTACCTCTGGATCGGCTGCTCGGATAGCCGCGTCCCCGCCAACGAGATCGTCGGCCTGCTGCCCGGCGAGCTCTTCGTGCATCGCAACGTCGCCAACGTCGTCGTCCACTCTGACCTGAATTGCCTCTCGGTGCTGCAGTATGCGGTGGATGTCCTCAAGGTCGAGCACGTCATCGTCTGCGGTCACTACGGCTGCGGCGGCGTGCAGGCTTCGCTGGAGCGCCGCAATGTCGGCCTCGTCGATAATTGGCTACGTCATGTGCGCGACGTGCATCACAAGCACGCCATCGTCGTCGAGTCCGTGCTCGGCCCCGCGAAGTTGGACACCCTCTGCGAGCTCAACGTCATCGAGCAGGCGGCCAACGTCTGTCACTCCACCGTCATGCAGGATGCGTGGGCCCGCGGGCAGAAGGTCGAGGTCCATGCTTGGATCTATGGCCTGCGCGACGGCTTGATCAAAGACCTGGGCCTGAACGTCGCGTCCCTCGAGGCGCTGACGCCGGCTTATGGCAAGGTGCTGGCCCACTACCGTCGCCTAGGTGGAACCGCTGGGTAGTAGGTCCGCTTGAGCGCCGACGTCACGCCGTCAGCGTGGCGGGATGATTTCCCAGGATCGTCCGCGTGAGCGGCTGGTGCGGCTTGGTCCGCGCGCCTTGCTCGATGCCGAGCTCATCGAGCTCCTGATCGGCACCGGCACCAAGGGGGCGCCGGCGCCGGTCGTCGCGACGTCGCTTTTGGCGGAGTCCGGTTCGCTGGCCGCGTTGGCGACTTGGGACACGCATGACTTCGGGCGGGTCCACGGGCTCGGCCCCGCGAAGGCCGCCGAGCTCACCGCCGCGATGGAACTCGCGCGAAGAATCCGGGAGCGCGCGCATGACCCCGGCGAGAAGCTTGACGCCCCCGCCAAGGTCTGGGCGCGGCTCGAGCCGTTCGCCGCAGGACTTGCGGTCGAGAAATGTTGGGTGCTCTGCCTGAACCGGCGCAACCGGCTGCTCGCGTTGCATGAGGTCAGCTCCGGGACCGCGACGAGTTCGCTCCTGCACCCCCGCGAGGTCTTCCGTCAGGCCTTGAAGCATGCCGCCTCCGCGGCGATCGTGGCGCACAATCACCCCAGCGGAGATCCCACGCCGAGCCCGGCCGACCGGGCCGTGACCCGGCAGCTGGCCGACGCCGGTCGGGTCGTGGGGGTGGAGCTGCTGGATCATGTCGTTATCGGCCGCCCGGAGGCCGATCCGGCGGGCAAAGGGTGGTTTAGTTTCGGGGAGGCGGGCTTGATTTAGAGGAACTTCCCCGTGAGGTTAGGGGTCACAACCCCATGTCCCTTTCCCGGTCCATCAAGGTCGTGGCCGCGCTCGTCGTCCTGGCCACCCTGGTCTTCGCCGGCCGCCAAGGCCAGCGCTACTATAAGAAGAATCTCGCCGCCCCGCGCGCCGGCGAAGTCGTCTACCGTCAGGACTGCATGAGCTGTCACGGACCCGTCGGCGAAGGCGTCGCCGGCAAGGCCGATGAACCCCTCGTCGGAGAGAAATCCATCGCCTCCCTGGCTAAGTACATCGCGCGCGAGATGCCCGAAGACGACCCCGGCACCCTGTCGATGGCAGACGCGACGGCTTCCGCCGAATACATCCACAAGGCCTTTTATTCCGGCGAGGCCCGCGCCCGTAATCATCCGCCCCGCATCGAGCTCGCGCACCTCACCGTCCGCCAGTACCGCGAGAGCATCGCCGACCTCCTCGCTTCGCTCCGCAAAGCCACTTCCACGGCCGAGACGGGCGGGCTGGCCGGCGCTTACCGTGAACGCCCGGAGCGCGATCCCAAGAAGCCGGACCAGAATCGTCCAGAGGTCACCTTCAAGCAGCAGGTCGATCCGGTCATCGATTTCGATTTCGGCCAAAAGGCCCCGGAGAAGGGCACCTTCGCCGCACAGTTCGCTATTAATTGGACCGGCTCGGTCCTGGTGCCAGACACGGGCGAGTATGAGTTCCGGGTCACCACGCCCAATGGCGTGCGCCTCTACGTCAACATGCCGGAAGGCGGCAGCGAGAAGAACGCGCTTATCGACATCTGGGTGAGTTCCGCGATGACGCGTTCGGCGTCCGCCCCGATCTTCCTCCTCGGCGGTCGTAGCTACCCGATGAAGCTCGAATTCTTCAAGTACAAGGACAAGACCGCTTCGCTTAGGCTCGAATGGCGTCCGCCTGGCGGCGCCTGGACCGTGATCCCTCGCACGAACCTTTCGCCGAAAGCTTCCTCTCCGGTCAGCGTGATTTCCGTGCCGCTACCGCCAGATGACGGCAGCATCGGCTACGAGCGCGGCGCTTCGGTCTCGCGCGAGTGGACGGAAGCCATCGCCAAGGGCGCGCTGCAGGTCTCCGGGATGATCGGGCCGCATCTGTTCGCTCTCGCGGGCACCAAGGCTGACGCGCCGGATCGCGGCGAGAAGCTCAAGGCCTTCACCCTGCGCTTCGCCCAGATGGCTTACCGTCGTCCGCTGACCGACGAACAGAAGGCCGACCTTTCGGCGATCTACGCCGCCAGCGTCGCCCCGGAGGTCGCCGCCAAGCGCGCCTTCATCTTCACGCTCTCCAACCCCGCCTTCCTCTATCCAGGCATCGGCCCGCAGGATGATTACGCCGTCGCCTCGCGCCTCGCGCTGACGCTCTGGGACTCCGTCCCGGACGCCGCGCTATTGAAGGCCGCCGCGGCCGGACAGCTCAAGGACGCCGCCCAGGTCCGGCTGCAGGCGCAGCGCATGATGAAGGATCCGCGGGCCAAATCGAAGATGCGCGACTTCCTCCACCACTGGCTGCACGTCGAGGAAGGGGCCGAGATCGCCAAGGACCAGAAGGAATACCCCGGCTTCGATCAAGGCGTCGTGATGGACCTCCGCACTTCGCTGGATCTCTTCGCCGAGAGCATCGTCTGGTCCGAAGCCTCCGATTATCGCCAGCTCCTGCTCAGCGACACCATCCTGATGAACGAGCGCCTCGCGAAGTTCTACGGCCAGAAGGTCGAGGCCGGCGGCGGCTTCCAGCCCGTGAAGATGGACGCCGATCAGCGCGGCGGCGTGCTCACGCACCCGTTCGTCCTCGCGACCTTCTCCTACACCAAGTCCTCCTCGCCGATCCACCGCGGCGTCTTCGTGACCCGCAACATCCTCGGCCTCATGCTCAAGCCGCCGCCCATGGCGATCGCGTTCATGGATGATAAGTTCGACCCCTCCTTCACCATGCGCGAGAAGGTGACCGAGCTCACCTCCAAGCCCGCTTGCATGTCGTGCCACGTCACCATCAATCCGCTTGGATTCAGCTTCGAGCGTTTCGACGCCGTCGGCCGCGTGCGGTCCACCGACAATAAGAAGCCAGTTGATCCGACCTCCGACTACACCACCTCGGACGGCAGCGTCATCAAGCTCACCGGTGCGCGGGACGTCGCGGTCCACGCCGCCGAAAGCCTATCCGGCCAGACCGGGTTCGTCCGCAAACTGTTCCAGGAAATGGTGAAGCAGCCGCCTGCGGCCTATTCGCCCGAACTCCTCGGTCAACTTACCAACCAGTTCCGCGCCGACAACTTCCACGTCCGTAACCTGGCCGTCGAGGTCGCCGTCGTCGCGGCGCTCCGTCCGACCGTCACCGCCGCCCCTTCCAATCGCTAAGACCATGTCGCTCCAACATCGCAGGGATTTTCTCCGCAGCCTCGGCCTCTCGGCCGCCGCGTTGCCACTCTTGGGCGGCCTCGCTTCGCTCGGCGCCGCCGAGCCGATCGGCGGCCGCCGTCAGCGCGTCATTTTCGTCTTTTCGCCCAACGGCATCGTCCCGCCGGCCTTCTGGCCCGACGAGGAAGGCGCGAACTTCAAGCTCAAGGCGATCATGAAGCCGTTCGAGCCCTTCAAGGAAAAGCTGCTCACGCTCAAGGGCGTGAACAACCGCGTCCGTGGTGACGGCGACTCGCACATGCGCGGCATGAGCTGCCTGCTCACCGGCATCGAGCTCTTCCCCGGAAATATCATGGGCGGCGGCGGCGCGCCCGCCGGCTGGGCCAGCGGTCCGTCCGTCGACCAAGTCTTGCGCACGTATCTGCAGTCCGATCCGGCGACCAAGACGCGCATGGGCTCGCTGGAAATCGGCGTCGCGGTCGGCAATCGTGCCGATCCTTGGACGCGTTGGAGCTATGCTGGCGCCAACCAGCCCGTCGCCCCGATCTCGAGCCCTTACGAACTCTTCGACAAGCTCTATGGCTCGATGAAAGAAGGGGAGAACCTCGGCTCGGTCCTCGACGGACTCAAGGAGGACATCGCCAAAGTCGCCAACGCCGTCGACAAGAGCGACCGAAACCTGCTGGACCAGCATGCCTCCGCCTTGCGCGAACTCGAGCGCGGCCTCAAGGAAAGCCAGTCACACGCGGCGCTCAAGGTCCCGCACCCGCCCGAGCCGGGCGTGCCGATGGACAACGACAGCATCCCGCAGATCACGCGCCTGCAGACCGAACTCCTCATCAGCGCCTTCCAGAACGACATGGCGCGTGTCTCGACGTTCCAGTTCACGAATTCCGTCGGCCAGGCCCGCATGAAGTGGATCGGCGTCGACGAGAGCCACCATTCGCTTTCCCATGACCCGGACCTCAATACCGGGTCGGTCGAGAAGCTGACCAAGATCAATATCTGGTTCGCCGAGCAGATCGCCTTCCTCGCGAAGCGCTTGCAGGAGACCCCGGAGCCGAACGGGAAGGGCAACATGTTGGACAACACCACCATCGTCTGGACGAACGAGCTCGGTAAGGGCAACAGCCACACGCACGAGGACATCCCATGGGTGCTCATCGGCGGTGGCCTCGGTTTCAAGACCGGTCGCGCGCTCAAGTTCAAGAAGGAGCCGCATAACCGCTTGCTCATGTCCATCGCCAAGGGCTTCGGTCATCCCATGAAGACCTTCGGTAATCCGAGCCTGTGTGAAGGCGGTCAGTTGAGACTCAGTTAAACCAGGTGGAGGCGGTCAGCCGCGTTCGCCGAATGGTGGACGCAGGGTAGGGGCGTGGCTACGCCGCGCCCTTTCCATAGGGGAGGGCATGACGTAGTCCTGCCCCTACCTTTGGCCACCATTCGGCGGCCGAGGCAGAGGACAGCACGTGGTGCTGTCCCTACCTGTCATCTCTATTTAAAGGGTCCCCGCCTGTGCCGATTCCGATTGGAGCTCCACTTTTTCCTGGATTTAGGTGGGCGGTACGTTGCCACGGCTCGGACGAGGCCGGTCGGGTCGCACCTCCCGTATATTATGTTCGTAGGGAAGGGAGGCTGCCGCGGGTGTCGAACACCGCAGGGGATAGTCAACATGAAGAAAAACACCGCGAAAAGCAAGCAGGGGAGAGAAGAAGAGTGATTCATCCCTCCGGATCGCTAAAAGGAAGGCATGCGATACCCCTACGCGTGCCTCCTCCTCTGTCTCGGCCTGGTCGGCTGCCAGCAGACCCAGCCTCGGCCCGAGATCGTCCCGGCCGAATACGTCGGCCTGCTCGCCCCCAAGACGCCTGCGCCGTTGCTCCAGAAGGGCGACCGTCTCGCGATCTGCGGCGATTCCATCACCGAGCAGAAGAAATACAGCCTGCTGATGGAGGCATACATCGTCGCCGCGCGCTCCGACCTGCACGTCACCGTCCGCCAGCATGGCTGGAGCGGCGAGCAGGCCGGCGGTTTCCTCAAGCGCATCGATAACGACGTCCTGCGTTTCAAGCCCACCGTCGCCACCACCTGCTACGGCATGAACGATTTCCGCTACGTGCCGCAGGACGCCGCCATCGCCGCTGCCTATCGCGCGAACCAGACCGCCGTCGTGCGTAAGTTCAAGGAGTCCGGCGCGCGCGTCGTGCTGGGCTCCTCGGGCACGATCCATTCCGTCCCGCCGTGGGTGAAGTCCGCGAAGGGCACCTGGCAGGAGCTCAACCTCGCGCTGCTCAATTTCCGGAACATCGGCATCGAGGTCGCGCAGGCCGAACAGGTCGCGTTCGCCGACGTCTACTGGCCGATGCTCGTGAAGGGCCATGAGACCCGGGCCAAGTATGGCGAAGGCTTCAAGCTCGAGGGCAACGATGGCGTGCACCCCGGCTGGGCTGGCCACGTCATGATGGCCACCGCCTTCCTCGAAGGCCTCGGCCTGCGTGGCGACGTCGGCCAGATCGACGTCGACCTCGCGAGCGGCAGGGCCAACGCCCGCTACGGCCAGCGTATCATGAAGTCCGAGGGCGGCGTGGTCTCGCTGCGCAGCTTCCGGATTCCCGCTTCGTTCGAACCGGGCGACGTCACCAAGGACGGCTCCATCGCTGCCGGCGTGGCCCTGGCTGATTTCCAGAAGAAGCTGAATCGCCTGACTTTGCGTGTCGCCGGCGCCAAGACCGCCCAAGTGAAGGTCACCTGGGGCGACGCCTCCAAGATCTTCACCGCCGCTGAGCTCGCCAAGGGCGTGAACCTCGCGGCGGTATTCCCCCGGAATCCTACCTCGCCGACGTTCGCGAAGATCTGGAAGGCCGTGGAAGAGAAGCAGGCTTATGAGACCAAGCAGATCAAGACCCTCTTCCGGAGCCCCGAGGCCAAGAAGGACATGGAAGCCGTCGTGAAGAGCTCGCAGGTCGAGTTCGATCGCCTGGCCGCCGCGCTGCAGGCGACGATCAGGCCCGTCGATTCGACCCTCAAGGTCGAAGAGGTACGCTGAGCGGACCCCGCCAATGAAACGGGCCGCACTTTCGTGCGGCCCGGGCTATGGCTAGCCAACAACGATTGATTATTCGGCCGTGACGTTCTCGGCGACGCCGACGCCGAGGGTCATGCCACCGACGACCTGGACCTTCTCCATGATGATCTTCTGGATTTCCTCCAGGACCTTCGGGTTCTTGATGAGGTAGTCCTTGGCGGCTTCGCGACCCTGGCCGATGAGCTGGCCGTTATAGGCGATCCAGGCGCCCTTCTTCTCGAGGATCTTGTGTTCGATGCCGAGGTCGAGGACGGAGCCGGAGCGGGAGATGCCTTCGGTGTACATGATGTCGAACTCGCACTCCGTGAAGGGCGGGGCGACCTTGTTCTTCACGACCTTCACCTTGGTACGGTTGCCGATGACCTTGCCGGAGGGCTCCTTGATCTGGCCGATGCGACGGATGTCGATGCGGACGGAGGAGAAGAACTTCAGGGCGCGGCCGCCGGGGGTGGTCTCGGGGCTGCCGAACATCACGCCGATCTTTTCGCGGATCTGATTCGTGAAGATACAGATGCAATTGGTGCGGCTGATGGCGGCCGTGAGGCGGCGCATGGCCTGGCTCATCATGCGGGCCTGGACGCCCACGGTGGCGTCGCCCATCTGGCCGTCGAGTTCCTGCTTCGAGACGAGGGCGGCGACGGAGTCGATCACGACCACGTCGACGGCGCCGGAGCGGATGAGGGTTTCGACGATATTGAGGGCGTCTTCGCCGGATTCGGGCTGGGAGACCAGGAGGTTATCGAGGTCGACGCCGACTACCTTGGAGTAGCGGGGGTCGAGGGCGTGTTCGACGTCGACGAAGACGGCGTTGCCGCCCTGGCGCTGGATCTCGGCGATGATGGAGAGACAGAGGGTCGTCTTACCGGAGGACTCCGGGCCGAAGATCTCGACGATGCGGCCGCGGGGGAGGCCGCCGACGCCCAAGGCCAGGTCGATGGCGACCGAGCCGGTGGAGACGGACGAGACCTGCATCTTGGTCGCGTCTCCCATGCGCATCAGGGTGCCGTCGCCATACTGCTTGTTGATGGCGGAGAGAGCCAGATCGAGGGTCTTCTTCTCGGCTGCCTGGTTGGCAGATTTTTCCTTAGCGGTGGGTTCGGATTTGGCGGACATAGCGTTGGGTATGCGTAAGGGAAGGTGCCGAGGGCGGGGAGCCTTGCAAGCAAAATGAACAAATGTTCACTACTTCTTTATCCCCCCCTTTGGGCGGGGGTTAGAAGCTAAACAAATCCATCAGCCAGTCCCAGAAACCCTCGTCTTTCTTAGCCTTTACTGGGGCTTTGCGGGCGGGGGCAAGGGCCGGCGTCTGGGCGAGTCGCAGGGCTTTCTCGGCCTCGAGCTTCCTCAATTTAGCGAGACCTTGGGTCATCAGGTCGGTTGCCAGGCTATCGCGGAGACGTTGCTCTGGTTTGGCTCCGGCGGGGCTTTGGCAGCCAAGCACGATCGCGATCACCCGGACATCCTTATCCTTGGCGGTGGTCACGATGGAGGCATTGGCGGCCACCGTCCAACCGGTCTTCAACCCATCGCATCCCGGGAAGGAGCTCAAAAGGTGGTTATGGTTGAGGAGCTCGAGCGGTTTGCCTGGCCGACGTAAGATGTACTGCTTCGTCGCGGTGTACTTAAGCACTTCCGGGAACCGGCAGAGCGTGACCGAGAGCTTGGCCAGGTCGCGGGCGGTGGTGGTGTCGTGGGGGCCTTTGCCGTAGGTGAGGCCGTTCGGCGTCACGAATCGCGTGCGAGTCATGCCCAGCTCGGCGGCGCGACGGTTCATGCGGGCGACGAACGCAGGCACGCTGCCGGCGCGGTCGATGGCGAGGGCGACGGCCACGTCGTTGGCGGACTTCAGCAGCAGCGCGTAGAGCATCTCGTCGACCGTGAAGCTTTCGCCCGGTGCCAGCCAGACCTGCGAGCCCCCGATGTCGGCAGCGGCTTTGGTGACCTTCACCCGACTGCGGAGCGTCGTCTGGTTCGCCCGGATGTCCTCGAGCACGAGGAGGGTCGTCATGAGCTTCGTGACGCTCGCCGGATAGCCTGGAGAATCGGCTTTCTCTTCCGCGAGCACCATTCCGGTCGCGGCGTCGACGCAGATCGTGCCGTCGACTTTCATGCCGGCCTTTGAATAGGGGGTGGCGGCGACCGCCTCGGCCGGGAACGACAAGCTCAGAAGGAGGGCGGCGATGGCGGCGAAGCGCACGCGCGATTGGTTGACGGACCGCGCCCGTGAGCAAGACCGATTTGCGTTAATATTATTACCTGACCAACTTGCCGGCATGCGCGCCTACCTGCTCCGACATGCCGAAGCCGTCCCCGGGACGCCGGACGCCTCGCGCGACCTCACCGCGCACGGGCAGCGGCAGGTCGCCTTGCTCGCCAAGGGCGCGGGGCAGGTGCCTCTCGAGGAGATCGATGCGATCGAGCATAGCCCGCTCGTCCGCGCGGTGCGCACGGCCCAGCTGCTCCGCCTCGCGACGGGCTCCCCATTGCCGCTCAAGGTCCTGGGCGGACTGGAGCCAGAGCATGACCCGCGCAAGACGGCGCTGCAGCTCGCCAAGTCGCGCCGCAGCCGCCTGCTCGTCGGGCATAATCCGCACCTGGCTGAACTGACGGCCTTGCTGCTCGGCTTGGCCGAAGGCGGTGCCGCGGTCCGTTTCCGCAAATCTGGCCTGCTGGCCTTGGAGCGCACGGCCAAGCCGACGCGCCTCCGCCCGTATGGTTCATGGAGCCTGCTGTGGATGATTCCTCCGGATCTCGCGAAATGACACGGCCCGTTCTTGACGGAACGCGATGCGGCCCCGACCCTGCCAATGTGCTCGCAAGCCGTCGCCATCGTCTGATCTGGACCGCCGTGGCCGGCGTCCACCTCGCGGCCGTCGCCGCGGTCTGGATGGGCGGCGCCCTCGGCGTCAGCGAAGCCTCCCGTGAAGGCGGCTTGATTCTGGTGACGCTGGTGACCGAGCCGGTCGCTCTCCCGGGCGAAGCCAAGGGCGGCGTGGCGCTCGGTGCGGGTCTGCCCGTCCCCGTCGCGGTCAACGTTCCCGTCGCCGTTCCTTCCGCCGCGCCGCTCGTCGCGGCGCCGTCCATCGCATCGGCGCCGACTTCCGCGCCCGCCATCGCGGTCGCGACGAAGGGCGAAGTGCTCGCCGCCGCGCCGGCACCGGCCGCCGAAGTGTTTGTGCCGCCCTCGTTCCTTTCTCGTCAGGAGCCAGTCTATCCTGAGCGTGCACGACGCGCCGGCGTGGAAGGCGTCGTCGGCGTGCGTATCGCGCTCGCGGCGGACGGTTCCGTGCGGCAGGTCGAATTGACGCAGAGTTCGGGCAGCCGTCTGCTCGATGAAGCCGCCTTGGCGGCCGCGCGCGCGTCGACGTTTGCGCCCGCTTCGCGCAATCGGACGCCGGTCGAGTCTGAAGCCGTCGCGAGTTATCGCTACGAGCTACGCTGAATCACTTAGAGGGGGAGCGAGGCCAAGGACCTTATCTCAAGCGGACGTAGTCGGGATGGGTGCCGACGATCATCTGCCCGAAGCGACCCCAGTCGCCCGGCTTGAGCGAGCGATCAATGACGACGGTGCTTGGCAAGTTTGGTTCACAGCGGACGGACCAGAGTGGGCGCGCGCTCGTCGGCAGCATGCCGAAGCGGATGTCGCCAATGAGCACCGCAGAACCATCGGCCGTGAAGCTATTCCAATCCTGCGTGAAGCGGGAGAAATCGGCGATGATGACGGCCGCGGGTGAGCCGACCGCGGGCAGGCCGGGGCTCTGCGGTGTGAGCGCCGCGCGCGTCTCGCCGAGGATCACCTGCGGATCCATGAACGGCATGACGCGCACGGCAGCCGTATGCCACTTGCCGTCTTCGAGCCACACGCAGCGCCAGACGACGAGGTTGAGGGCGGTCGGTTTCACCGCGACGCGTTCGATGCGGCGGGTCACCTGCTGTGAGGCGAACCACTGGCGTAGACCGGTCTCCGCGCGCGCGTGCTGCCAAACGCCTAGCGAAGCGTACGTCGTGAACCAGAGCAGGCCGTAGACCGCTAGCCGGGGAGCGGCTTTCTTCCAGGCGAGGATGGCGAGCACCAGCACGGGCAGAGTGGCCAAGAGGTCGATGATCGGCATGCAATCCCAAGCGTAGCGGCCGGTGTCGAAAGGCCAGAGCAGCATTGTGCCATAGCTCGTGCACGCGTCGCAGAGTACGTGTGATAACGCACCCGCCAGGCCGGGCAGGAACAGGTCTCGCCAATGTGCGTCCGGTCGCCGGCGGAAGAACCAGGCCGAGATCAGGGCCGCGAGAAGACCCCAGACAGGTGCGAAGGCGAAGCTGTGTGTGAAGTGGCGATGCCAGCGGAAGGAGACGAGTGGGTCGCCGGCGGAGCGGATGAAGACGTCAAGGTCGGGGCCTTCGCCGGCGAGCAGGCCCGCGAGGGCGGCGGCGGGCAGGGAAGCGCCGGCGCGGCGGACGGCGATGCCGGCGGCGATGCCGAGTGCGGCGTGCGTGACATTATCCATGCGACGAACTTACGAGCCTCGGTCGCGGAAGGAAGGCGGACTTTCATTTTTTCGCCAGAAGCCGCCAATAGGCTGGAACCCCGAGGCGTTCTCTCCGTCTAATCCCATACCCCCATGAGACTGCTTTTCTCCGTCTTGGCACTTTGCGCCGCTGTCTTCGGTCATGCCGCCGACAAGGATCACCCTTTGGTCGATGCCCAGGAGGTCCGCGCCCGCGGCGGCCTCCCTAACTTCTTCCTGAAGGCCCAGACGACCGGCGCCGAGCTCAAGATTGGCTACCTTGGCGGCTCGATTACTGCGCAGAATGGTTGGCGTGTACAGACTCTCGCCCATTTCAAGAAGGCCTATCCACAGTCGACCTTCACCGAGATCAACGCCGCCATCGGCGGCACCGGTTCGGACCTCGGCGTCTTCCGTGTGCAGCAGGACGTGCTCTCGAAAGGGCCAGACCTGCTCTTCGTTGAGTTCGCCGTGAACGACGGCGGTGCCGACCCTCAGCGTATCATCCGCTGCATGGAGGGTATCGTGCGTCAGACTTGGAAGGCGAATCCCAAGACCGACATCTGTTTCGTCTACACCCTGACCGAGGCGCTTTCCCCGCCCATGCTCGAAGGCAAGTTGCAGCGCTCCGCGAGCGCGATGGAGAAGGTCGCCGACTTTTACGGCATCCCATCGATTACCCTCGGCATGGAAGTCGCCAGGTTGGCCAAGGCCGGAAAACTTCTCTGGAAGGCGCCGTTGCCACAGACCGACGCCGACAAGGCCGCGCTCGGCGACAAGTTCGTCTTCGCGCGGGACGGTGTGCATCCGCATGATTCCACCGGCCAGGTGCTCTATACTCAGGCCATCGTCCGTTCGCTGCCCGCGCTTGCCATCGCGAACGCCACGCCGACGCCGCACGTGAGCAATCTGGCACTCGACCCGGCGAACTTCGATCGCGCGACGCTCGTGCCGATCACCGCCGCCAAGCTCTCTGACGGGCTTGTCCCCGCGGACATGAAGAAGGCGGATTACGCTAAAGGTTGGGCGAACCGTCTCCCTGCGATGGTCCGACTCACGCAGCCTGGCCAGAGCATCGAATTCAAATTCAAGGGCACGCACTGCGCCGTGTATGATATTCTCAGCCCGGCCGGCGGCAAAGTCGCCGTGACCCTCGACGGCCAGAAGCCTTTCGTGGTCCAGCGTATCGACGCTTACTGTACCTATGCGCGCCTCGGCACCTTCACCGTCGGTACCAACCTCCCCGAGGGCGTCCACACCGTGCGATTAGAGCTCTTGGCCGACCCGATCGACAAGGCGGCCGTCCTCGCGAAGAACAAGAACCAGATCGATAAGCCCGAACGCTTCGCCCCCCTGCATTTCTTCCCGGGTGCGCTGCTCATCCTCGGCGAACTCGTCCCTTAATAGGCCTCGGACGACGCCCAGCCTTGACCGCCCCCTGACCCCCTCCAAAACTCCGCTCCTCCCCCATCACCACACACCCATGCGTTTCGGCCTCAATACGTTCCTCTACGCCTCTCCGTTCACCAACGAGAGCGTCCACCTCTTCAAGAAGCTCAAGAACTGGGGCTTCCACACCGTCGAGATCCCGATCGAGGATCCGTCGCATACCGACCCAAGGTTCCTGAAGGCCGCCGCCGCCAGCGCCGGCATCGCCATCGGTTCCATCTGCGCCTGCATGGGCCCTGGTCGTGACCTTCGTGGTTCCGCCAAGGATCAGGCCGCCGGCCGTAAGTACATCATGGCGCTCATCGACCAGGCGGCCGTCGCCGGTTGCCCGCGCATCATCGGCCCGCTCTATTCCGTCGTCGGCCTCATCGGCGCCCATGACGACAAGACCAAGGCCAAGCACTTCAAGATGGTCGTCAAGAATCTCAAGGTCATCGGCAAGTACGCGCAGAAGAAGGGCATCGAGCTCGACATCGAGCCGCTGAACCGCTTCGAGACCGACTTCCTCAACACCTGCGACCAGGGCCTCCGCCTCGTCAAGGCGATCAACCTACCCAACGTGAAGCTCCACCTCGACACGTTCCACATGAACATCGAGGAGAAGAACCAGGCCGCCGCCATCCTCAAGGCCGGCAAGCACCTCGGACACTTCCATGCCTGCGGCACGGACCGCGGCACCCCTGGTGGCGACTCCCTCGACTGGAAGCCGATCGTCGGCGCCCTCAAGAAAATCGGCTACAAGCAGGACGTCGTCATCGAGTCCTTCACCACCGACGTCAAGGTGATCGCCCGGGCCGCCGCCATCTGGCGCGCCATGGAGCCGCACCGCGACGACATCGCCGTCAAGGGCCTGAAGAACCTGAACCGTTTCTTCGGCAAGCAGAAGTAACCCTTCCGCCCAACTCATGAAACTGCTTACCCCCCTCCTCGCCCTCGCCGCGCTTTGCGTGTCGGTTTCCGCCGAGGACAAGAATCTCTTCAACGGCAAGGATCTCGCCGGCTGGAAGGGCCTCGATTTCTGGTCCGTCGAAGACGGTGCCATCACCGGCCGCACGACCAAGGAGAAGCCCACCAAGGGCAACACCTTCCTCGTGTGGGAAGGCGAAGTCGCCGACTTCGAGCTCACGTTCCAGTACAAGATCGTCGGCGGCAACTCCGGCGTGCAGTACCGCAGCAAGCTCGTCGACGAGAAGGGTTTCGTGATCGCTGGCTACCAGGGCGACTTCGAAGCGGGCAAGACCTACTCCGGCATCCTCTATGAAGAGAAGGGCCGCGGCATCCTCGCTAAGCGCGGCGAGAAGGTCGTCGTCAAGGAAGGCGCCAATCCTAAGGATCCCAAGAAGCCCAACATCGAAGTCACCGGTTCGCTCGGTAAGACCGACGAGATCCAGGCCAAGATCAAGGCTGGCGACTGGAACGAATACCGTGTCGTCGCCAAGGGCGGCCACCTGCAGCACTTCATCAACGGCGTCCAGACCGTCGACGTCACCGACGAGACCGCCGTGGGCGCCAAGAAGGGCCTGCTCGCCCTCCAGCTCCACGCCGGCCCACCCATGGTCGTCCAGGTTAAGGATATCGTCCTCAAGGAGATCAAATAACCCTTTATGAAAAAATCGTTCCTCAGCCTCCTCCTGCTCTCGGCCGCGTTCGTCTCGGCCGCGGACAAGAAGAACGTCCTCCTCATCGCCGGCAAGCCGAGCCACGCCCCGGGCGAGCACGAGCATAACGCCGGCATCCAGCTCCTCGCGTCTGGCCTCAAGCAGTCCGCGGCCGACTTGGTTAACGTCGACGTTTCCCTCAACGGTGAGTGGCCCTCCGACGAACGCGTCGCCAAGGCGGACACGATCGTGATCTACTCCGATGGCGGCGGCGGCCACCCGGCCCTCCCTCACCTCGACCAGCTCGCCAAGAAGATGGCCGCCGGCACTGGCTTCGTCTGCCTCCACTACGCCGTCGAGCCCGCTTATGAGCGTGCCGGCTGGCTGAGCGTCGACGGCAAGCCCGTGAGCCCGGCTCCCGCGGGCCGTTCCTCCAAGGGCAAGGGCGCCCTCGAGTTCAAGGATTGGCTCGGCGGTTACTTCGAGCAGCACTGGTCCGTGAACCCGCACTGGACCGCCGACTTCAAGGTCATCCCTGATCACCCGGCCAGCCGTGGCGTGAAGCCTTTCGGTTCCAACGACGAATGGTACTTTAACATGCGTTTCCGCGACGGCATGGAAGGCGTCACGCCGCTCCTGTCCGCCATCGCTCCCGCTGAGACCATGAGCCGCAACGAAGGCCCGCACTCCGGTAACCCTGATGTAAAGAAGATGGTGCTCGAGGAGAAGAAGCCCGCGGTCGTCGCTTGGGCGGTCGAGCGCAAGGATGGCGGTCGTGGCTTCGGCTTCACCGGCGGCCACTATCACGCCGGCTGGGCCAATGATAGCCAGCGTACGCTCGTCCTTAACGCGATTGTCTGGACCGCGAAGGCTGAAGTCCCTGCCGCCGGCGTCGTCACGAAGTTCACCGAAGAAGAACTCAAGGCGAACCTCGACAAGAAGACCCCGCGCAAGGCGCCGAAGAAGAAGTAAGCGGCCGCTAGGTCGCCCGGATCAGGTCGGAGGTTCGCCTCCGGCCTTTTTCGTGTCTGGAAAAGACGCGTCCCGTTTGACCTCGGCGACCGCTCCGCAACCTTGCCGGGATGTCCAAGCACATTGCGATCGTCGGCGGAACTTCCGGCATCGGCCGCGCGACCGTCGCGCAGCTTCAGGCCGACGGACACATGGTGTACGCCGCGTGCCGCTCCCCGGAGAAGCTTGCCGACCTCGGGATTGTCGCCCAGCCGTTCGACGCCGCTGCGCCTGGTCCGCTGACCTGGCCCGAGCGCCTCGATGGATTCGTCTACTTCCCTGGCTCGATCTCGCTCAAGCCGTTCCATCGCCTCACCGCGGAAGATTTCCAGCGCGACCTTCAGGTGAACCTCTTCGGTGCGATCGCCGCCCTCCAGTCCGCGCTGCCTGCGCTCAAGGCCTCGGGCAACGCGTCCGTCGTGCTCTTCTCCACCGTGGCCGTCGCGCAGGGTATGCCCATGCATGCGAGTATCTCCGCGGCGAAAGGCGCCGTCGAAGGCCTCGCCAAGGGCCTCGCTGCCGAATGGGCGCCGGCCATCCGCGTCAACGTCATCGCCCCGTCGCTGACGGACACCCCGCTCGCTGGCGCGTTACTTAATTCGGATCTGAAGAAAGAAGCCGCGGCGAAGCGTCACCCGCTGCAGCAGGTCGGACGCTCTGAGGACATGGCCACACTCGTGGCGCATCTCCTCTCTGGCCACGCACGCTTCATGACCGGCCAGGTGCTGCATGTGGACGGCGGCCTGTCGTCGGTACGTACGTTCTGACGCGGACACAAAAAACCCGGGCGCCTTGCGGTCCCGGGTTTCGGAAGAGCTTTCGCTCCGGTTAGATCAGCATCAGCGCCGGTTCTTCAAGGAGCTGCTTGAGCGCCTGGAGGAACTG
>CALEEU010000117.1 GCA_937875975.1 uncultured Opitutia bacterium
GCCGAGTAATGCCGGGAAGAAGAGCAACTTCGCACCGAGACCAGGTCCGAAGCCACGGCCCTTGCCCGGGACGAAGTTTAGGCGCGGGTAGTTCGAGGTCATGCGCGCGTCGACGACCTTGCTGCTGACAATCAGGAGGCACTCGTGTCCATCCTCTGTGAGCCGCTGGGCGAGGGCGATACCCGGGGCGAGGTGGCCACCGGTCCCGCCGCAAGCGAGCAGCACGCGGCTCATGCGCGCGCCTCCTTAGCCACGAAAGCCGGCTGAGCCGATTCGCGGATACAGTTCAGGACGAGACCAACCATACAACCCATGATGACAAGATTGGTACCGCCGTAGCTGATGAACGGGAGCGAGATACCCTTGGTCGGGAGCAAGCCGGTAACGACGCCCATATTAATGAGCGCCTGCATGACGAGGAAGAGCGTCGCGCCGAGGCAGATATTGAAGCGATACAGGTCCGACGAGCACCGCATCGCACGATAGGCGCACCAGAAGATGCCGAAGTAGACCAGCGCGACGAGCGAGGTCGCGACGAGCCCGTATTCCTCGCCGATGACGGAGAATACGAAGTCCGTGTGGGCTTCGGGCAAGTAGGCGCGACCTTGGATACCATTGGCGGCGCCCTTACCCGTCAGACCACCGACGCCAAAAGCGACCATGCCCTCGAAGAGCTGGTAGGCCTCGTCGCCGCGTTTCTCCCACGGCTCGAGGAACGAGGTAAAACGGCGCATGCGGTTCGGCCAGTTGAGGATGAGGGCGGTGAATCCGCCCAATCCGATCAGGAAACTCGGAATCACGTAGGCCCAGCGCACGCCCGAGACGAGCATCATCGTGCCGCCCACCGCGCAGCAGAGGAGAATCGTACCGAGGTCCGGCCCGAAAGCGATGAAACCGGCGATGACCAGGAGGATGGCGACGGGCTTCGCGAAGCCTTCGCGGCAATCAATCCATCCGCGGCGCGTGAAGAGGAAAGGCTTACTTGAACTCAGCTGATAGATCGTGAACTTATTCGGTAAGGTATGCCGCTGCATGCGCGCCAAGAAATCGGAAAGCACGAGCACCATGGCGAGCTTACCGAGGTCCGAGGCCTGCAGGCGGAAGAAGCCGAAATCAACCCAGCGCCAGGAGCCGTTGACCGAGACGCCGATACCGGGGATACGCGCGAGGAACATCGCGAGGCAGGCGCCGCCCAGAATCCACCAGCGCCACTCGCGGACCTTGTCGAGATTGAGGCGGAAGAACGCATACCCGGCGAAGAAGGCAACCGGCACGTAAGCCAGCTGGCGGTCGAACGCCCCGGTGCGGTTGCTCGACGAAAGCGAGATACCTGCGCTGTACTGCACGACCAGACCGAACACCGCGAGGGACATCGCGAGCAGCAGGATGCCCAAGGAGTACCCACCCAGGGCTCCGGGACCTTCCTGCTTCTCCTTGATGACCATGGCGCGTCGCGGGTCTCAGTTTACTTCTTATCCGCAGGCGCCGGAGCGGCGGCGGCCCTACCGATGGGGATGAGCTTGAGCGGAGTGAAGCTCGGAGCAGCCGCGGCCGGCGCGGCGGCCTTCGGGGCGGCCTTAGGCGCGGCCTTCACGGGAGCCTTGGAGGCGGCGGGGATGGTCAGCACCTGGCCGGCCTTGAGGTCAGCGTTAAGGGTGAGACCGTTAGCCTTCGCGAGATCGGCACGGGTCACCTTCTCGCTGGCGGCGACGCTCATGAGGGTCTCGCCTTTGACCACCGTGCGCTTGCCGCCCTTACCGACGGGGCCCACGGGCGTGAGCTTGGTCGGGACGGGAGTCGGGATGCGGTCGGGGATCGCGGTGGCGGAGCCGGGCGCGACCGCCGGGCTGCCGGCGGGACGAGCGCCGCCGGAGTAAGCGGCGAGGTCGCCAGGCTGCTCGAAGCCGCTGGTGCTTCGGCAGCCGTTGACGCCGACGAGGACGGCGATGACGCAGAGGTGCAGGAGCACGACGGCAGTGACGGTGATGAGGGGACGCATGGTGGTGGGTCGGGTGGGTGGGTGGGTGGTTTGGTTGGAAAATCAGACGCGGTTCGCGAGGGCGCTCGCGGCGCGTTCAAAGACGAGGCCGCGCTCGGCGTAGCCGCGGAACTGATCGAAACTGGAGAAGCCAGGACTGAGCAGGATGGCCGAAGGTCCGTGCGCATCCTTGGCGGCCGCGACGACGGCGTCCTGCAGGGACGGGTAGCAACGGGCGACCTTGCCGAGCTCGTCAAAGTGACGCTTCAATTCTTCGGCCGTCTCGCCGATGAGATAAGCGGTATCGATCAGCGGCGCGATGTTGCGGACGAAGCGAGCGAGGTCGCCGCCCTTCCACTTCCCTCCGCCAATCCAGCGGACGGGGATGCTGAACTCCGAGAGCGCGGCCTGGACCGCGTGGAAGTTGGTGCCTTTCGAGTCGTTCCAGAATTCGACGCCTTGGCGCTCCGCGACCTTGCGGAGGCGATGGGGCGGAACGCGGAAGAGCCGGGCGGCCTCCTCAAGGTGGCGCATCGGGATACCGCGGGCCTGCCAGTACTTGCAGAGGATGGCCCAGTTCTCACGCTGCGGCCAAGAATCAAAGACCGAAGCCGCCGGCACGGTATCAGCGACGTCTGCGCGTGTGGCGACGATGGCCTCGGCGGGTAGTTCGATGCCGAATTCACGGGCGGACGAGACAACCGATTCGCCGACGACCAGGATTCCGCCGGGCATCATGCGTTCGATGAGGCGGAACTTCGCGCGGAAATAACTCTCGAGGTCGCCATGCCGGTCGAGGTGATCTTCGTCGAAGTTCGTCCACAGCACCGCCTCGGGCGTGAAGTGGCGAAGGTCCTCGGCCTGGAAGGAGCTGACTTCGACGATCGCGACGAACGAACCGTTGGAGACCGTGCGGTGCAGCGACGTCAGCGGCAGGCCCACGTTACCGCAGGCGATGGCATCGAGCCCGGAACGTTTGAAGGCGAACGAGAGGAACTCCGTGATGGTCGTCTTACCGTTGGTGCCGGTGATGGCGATGGCGGGGCCGGTCCAGAGCAACGCACCGAAATCAAGCTCACTCAGGCAGTGCAGGCCGGCCCGGCGCGCGGCGAGGATCCACGGATGCGACTGCGGGAAGCCGGGGCTATAAACCAGGAGGTCGTGGCGGGCGGCTTCCTCGGGACCGAACTGCCGGTTCTCCCCACGTTCGTCATAGATGACCGAGGCGAAGCCAGCCGAAGCGAGGGATTCCGCGACCGAACGACCGCTCACGCCCTCGCCGAAGATGGCGGCGGGCCGAGTGAGGCGGCGGCGGAGAGATTCGGGGAACTCGCTCATCGGAGCTTGAGGGAGAGCAGGCCGAGGAGGCCGCACAGCAGGGAGAGAATCCAGAAGCGCGCCACGACCTTGGTCGCGGGCCAGCCCTTCTTCTGGAAGTGGTGATGGATGGGCGTCATCAGGAACAGGCGCTGGCCGCCCGTCCGTCTGAAGTAGGCCACCTGCAGGATGACGGAGAGCGCCTCGACGACGAACACGCCACCGGCGATCGCGAGGAGGAAGGGGTGATGCATCAGGCACGCCACCGCGCCGAGACCGCCGCCGAGACCGAGCGCGCCGACGTCGCCCATATAAATCTCCGCCGGGGCCGCGTTGTGCCAAAGAAAGACGAGGCTACCGCCGACGAGGGCCGAGCAGAAGACCGCGAGCTCGCCCGCGCCCGGCACGTAACTGATACGGAGGTACGTCGCGAACTCATGGTGACCAGCGAGGTAGGCGACCGCGCCGAAAATCAACGTGGTGATGATGACGCAGCCGATGGCCAAGCCGTCGAGGCCGTCAGTGAGATTGACTGCATTGGAACTGCCTACGCAGACGAGCACGAAGAACCCGGCGGCGACGCCGAGGCAGACCAGGAAGGGTAAGCCCAGGGATTTCGCAGACCAAAGCGGACCGTTGAGAATCGGTAGCCAGATTTCGCAGAGGCTTTCGCGATAGGCCGGGTCAAGAAGTACAATGCCGAAACCGATGAGCGCGACGAGCCCCTGCCCCGCCAACTTCATACGCGCGGAAATACCATCGGAACTACCATGACGGACCTTCAGCCAGTCGTCATAGAGTCCCACGAGGCCCATGCCGATGAGGCACCAGAGCGCGGCGATCACGAGGACGTTGAGGCGCGCCCAGAGGAGCACCGAAGGAATCATCGCGACGGCGATGATCAGGCCGCCCATGGTCGGCACCTTGCCGCCCTCCTTGGCAAGCTCACCCATCAGCTTGGCTGAACGCTCGGGCTGGCGCAGACGCGCGAGCAAGGCGATAAGCCGGCCGGAGAAAAGCATCCCCAGCAGCAACGCCGTCACGCCTGCCAAAATCGCGCGGACGGAGATGTACTCGAAGAGACGGAAAGGCCCCCAGGTGTGGACGAGTTCGCTGAGACGGTAAAGCATCCTAGTGGAAAGAAAGCGCGGAGCGCAGGGAATCAGGCAGGCAACGCTCGAGAGCGAAGGAACGGCTACCCTTTAGGAAGACGAAGCCACGGTGCGCGGCGACGCGGGCGGCGGCATCCTCAACGGAAGCCGCGACAGAAAGTTCCACCCCAGGGAGCGCAACTCCCTGCAGCAATGCAGCCGACTCGCCGCCGAAGACGACCACATGGTCGCCGGAGCGGAGAGGTAGCTGCGCGCCGCAGTCGCGGTGGAGTTGCGCAGAGGTGGGACCGAGCTCGGCCATACCGCCGAGCAGGAAAAGACGAGGTGCCGCGGAGCCGCGGCTGACACGGTCGAAGGCGCGGGCCGAATCGAGGAGCGACGCAGGACTGGAATTATAACAATCGACGTAGTAGGTGCATTCGCCTTCGACGTGCACGCTGCCGCGACCGGCGGGCGGCATCCATTGCGCCGTGACCGCGGCGAGGTCGCCTGACGGGCGGCCGAGCTCAAGGGCGGCGACAAGCGCCAGCGCCGTATTACGGGCGAGGCCGTCGGAAATCGGAGCGAGCGGGAAGACCTCGTCGTCGAGCACAAGCGAGCGCTGGCCGCGGGCGTCGGTGAGGAAAGAGGCCCGAACAAGACGGGCCGGCGCGACGGCCGGGGCGGCTTCGCCCTCGAACTGAACGGCGATGCAACGGGACGCATGAGCCGCGAACTCCGGCCAAGCGAGCAACGCCGCTGGGATGATCGCCCGTCCGCCCGGGGCGAGTGCGGCGACGAGCGTAGCCTTCTCGCGAGCGATGCCGGCGAGCGAGCCGACCCCTTCGAGATGCACCGCCGCGACGTTGGTGACGATGGCGAGGTCGGGGCGAATGACGGCGGCGGAGAGTCCGAGCTCGCCGGGCACGCTCATGCCCGCCTCGATGACGGCAAAACGATGGCGCCCCGGTTCGACCCGCAGGAGCATCAGCGGGACACCGATGAGGTTGTTCAGATTGGCTTCCGTGACGAAGGCCTCCTTGCCGAGGAGCGCGGCGAGCATCTCCTTCGTCGAGGTCTTACCCACGCTGCCCGTCACGCCGATGACGCGACCCGGGAAGTCCGTGCGCCAGCGGGCGGCGAGGCGACGGAGTGCGGCGAGCGGATCGTCGACGACGAGCTGCGGCAGATCATCCGCCACCGGACGCTCGACCAAGGCACCGGCGGCGCCCTGCGAGCGGGCGGCGACGAGGAAATCATGGCCGTCACGGCGTTCAGTGCGCACGGCCACGAAGACTTCGCCCGCACGGAGGGCACGGGTGTCCGTGCCGAAACCGGTGACGGCGGCGCGGGGAGTGGCGGTCCAGCGGCCTCCGGCCCAGGCGGCAAGATCGGCTGAGGAGAAAGTCGGCATCACGGCTGCGCGCCCCTCCGCAGCTCAAGGATTTCTCGGACGACTTGACGGTCGTCGAAAGGCACCACCGTGTCGGCGAATTCCTGGGTCGTCTCGTGGCCCTTGCCGGCGATGACGACGCAGTCACCGGCTTTCGCGGCGGCGAGCGCGCGGCCGATGGCGTCGCGGCGGTCGGTCACGAATTCCACCGTCGGGAGCGGGCCGAGGCCTTCGCGCATGTCGGCGAAGATCCGGTCGAGGTTTTCCTTGCGCGGATTATCGGCGGTGGCCCAGGCGAGGTGGGCGAGATCAGCGACGGCCTTGGTCATCGCGGGACGCTTGCCGCGGTCGCGGTCACCGCCGCAACCGAACACGCAGAGGACCCGCCCCGGGGTGATATCGCGGAGCATGCGCAAGGCATTGCGCAGGGCGTCATCGGTGTGAGCGTAATCGATGAAGATCGGGAAGGCCTGACCAGCCTCGACGCGTTCCATGCGTCCCGGGACACCGGGGAAGGAAGTGAGCGCCGAGGCGAGAGCCAGCGGATCGCGGCCGAGGGCGGCGGCCATCGCTAAGGAGCAGAGGACGTTCGAGACGTTGTAATCTCCGGGCAGTATCGACTTGAAGACCGCGGAGCGTCCTTCGAAACGGACGGTGAAGACCGCGCCGCCGGTATCGAGGGCGAGATCGGTCGCGCGGAGTTCCGCGTCGGCCGCGAGACCGAAGGTAATCACCTTCCCCCGACGGCGGCAGGCTTCGGCGAGCACGCGCCCAGCCGGATCGTCGATATTAATGACGCAGACGTCGGGCACGGAGCCGTTACGTCCGTCAAAGAGAGCCGTCTTGGCGTCGAGGTACGACACCAAGTCGCCGTGATAGTCGACGTGATCGCGGGTTAAGTTAGTAAAGGCTGCGACCTGGAAGTGGAAGCCATGCACGCGGTCCTGATGGAGCGCATGGGAACTCACCTCGAGGCAGGCCCCGACGCAGCCCGCGTCGACCATTTGGCGGAAGAAGCCGGAGAGGTCGGCCGATTCCGGCGTCGTCTTATAAGAGGGAATCGAGCGTCGCCCGAGGTGATAACGCACCGTACCCACCAGGCCCCACTGTGAACCATCGGACTGCAACAGGTGACGGAGGAGCGTCGAGATCGTCGTCTTGCCGTTGGTGCCCGTCACGCCGACCAGCCGCAGGGCGGCTTCCGGGTGGCCGAAGAAACGGCGGGCAAGCTCGGCAAGCGCGCGACGCGGATCAGCGACCTGGGCGGCGGCGACGGCGGGCAGGCCAGCGACGGGTTCGCCCGAGATGATGGCGGCGGCGCCGCGGGCGATGGCATCATCGAGGAACGCGTGACCATTCGAGCGCAGGCCAGGCAAAGCGAAGAAGAGCGAGCCGGGGATGATGCGGCGGCTATCGGTGACGAGGGAGGAGATGCGGACGGAGCCATCGCCGGCGCGTCCCAGGACGGGGAGGCCTTGCAACAGCGAGTTGAAGGTGGGGCGCTCCATGGCGGCGGGCATCATCGCGAGAGGAGGCGTCATCGGCCGAGGTCGGCGACGTGGGCACGCGGCACGGTGGAGACCGGAGGAATGTCGAGCCAGCGAATGCACTTCTCCGCGACGTCGCGGAAAATGGGAGCGGAAACCTTGCCGCCGTAGCCGACGCCCTCCCCTTGCGGCTCATCGATGATCACCGTGATCGCGAGCTTCGGGTCGTTGACCGGGAAGAAGCCCGCGAAGGAAGCGACGTGGTGTGCGTTGGAATAACGGCCGTTGATGATCTTCTGCGTCGTGCCGGTCTTGCCCGCGACCTCGTAGCCCGGGATATCGGCGATCGGCGCCGTCCCGCCCTTGCCGCAGACCGCCCGCAAGAGCGTAGCCATCTGCGCAGCCGTGGCGGCGCTGACGGCCCGGCCGCGCGAGCGCGGTCCGTAGCTAAGGATGGTCGCCTTCGTCTTCGGGTCCTCGACGCGGAGCACGAGCTGCGGCTGCATGAGCAGTCCTTCCGCGGCGACGACCGACATCGCGAAGTGCATCTGCATGGCGGTGACGCTGACCGAATGGCCCATCGGTACGCGCGAGATCGTCAGCCCGTCCCACTCCTTGGGCGGGATGAGTAGGCCCGGGATTTCGGCACCGGTGATCAGGCCCGTCCTGGCACCGAAGCCGAAGGACTTGATGAGCGCGAAGAACTTGTCTTCGCCGAGGCGTTCCGCGTACTGCATCCCGACCTGGACCGTGCCGCGATTGGAGGATTCGCGGACGATCTGCCGGATGTCGGCGGCGCCCATGGCGTGCGAGTCGGCCGGCATGGAGACCATGCGGCCGCGGTAGGGGACCGTGGTCGCACCGCAGTCGAAGACCGAGTTCGGCGTGATGAGGCGTTCCTCGAGCGCACCGGAGACCGAGACGACCTTGAAGACGGACCCGGGCTCGTAGACGTCGGACACGGCGCGGTTACGCTGACTATCCATCGGCGCGGCCTTCGGGTCGAAGAAACGGTTGAGGTCGTAGGTCGGCCAGTTGGCGAGGCCGAGGATGCGGCCCGTGCGCGGCTCGCTCACGATGATGATTCCACCTTTCGGATTGTAGCGGGCGGCCGCGTCGGCGAGAGCGTCCTCGCAGGTCTTCTGGATGAGGCTGTTGATCGTCAGCACGATCGTGCTGCCGTCGACCGGCGCGACTTCGCGGAGGCGATTACTGGCGATCTCGCGGCGCCGTCCATCGCGTTCAGATTCAATCCAACCCTTTTGGCCGAGGAGGAGCGGGTTCATCACGCTCTCGATGCCGGAAGCGGGGATGCCCTCCTTGTTCACGAAGCCGAGCACGTGCGCGGCGAGCTGTCCCTTGGGATAGTTGCGCCGGTACTTCAGTTCGGCCCGGAGCGCCTTGATGCCCAGCGCCTTGATCCGTTTCATCGTGGCCTCGTTGACCTCATGGGCGAGGACAGCCCAGCGGATTGTCTTTTCTTCGCCGGCCTCGTTCAGGCGCGTGGTCGTCCCGAAAGCCTCGCGGACCTTGGATAGCGGCAGGCCAAGGATGGTCGCAACTTCAAGGGCGCGGTCCGGCTCGCCCTTGACGAGCGAGTCCGGGTCCACGCCGATATCCCAAACGTCGTCGGACACCGCCAGAAGGTTTTCCTGCGAGTCACGGATCTCTCCGCGGCGGCACGGGATCTCCTGGAGCACGCGGCGAGCCTGCGAGGCTTCCGCCCGTAGACGAGGGGCGTCGACCCAATGCAACCACACCAGCCGTGTGATCACGGCCAGGAAGCAGAGGGAAACGGCCCAAGCCAGGAAACGGTAGCGCGTTCGCCTGGCGTGGGGGAGGCTCATCGAGAGCGCGGTCCTCCCTGCCCACCCCAAGAGAGGGAGGCGATTTCGCGGGCCGTCATCCGGGGGCTCGCGGTAAGCATGGGCGTCGGGGATGAGACCGCCGGGAAATAACGGACCCAGACCACCTGTTCCGGGAGGGGGGGCTTCATCGTATCACCGATGCGCTGCTGAAGCTCGAGGGTGTTGAGGAACTGGTCGCGCTGGCGGCGGACCGCTTCGAGCTCCTTCTTAGATAAGGAGATGTCGCGCTCGATACGCTGAATGCGGCTACCGATGGCATCGGCTTCGACGCGTAGTCGCATGATGTTGATGGTCCCCAGGGCGAAGGCCCCGACGGAAGCGAACACGAAGACCCAGGTGAAGATGCGCGGGCTCATGCGGCGAGGCGGCGCACGGCGCGGAGGCGGGCCGAGCGGCTGCGAGGGTT
>CALEEU010000118.1 GCA_937875975.1 uncultured Opitutia bacterium
CGACGGCCGTACCGCCGATCGCGACGGCATCCGTGCCGATGACGCCGGCGAGGACGCCGGTGTTCGTGACCACGGCGGCCGTGGTGCCGTCATAGACCTTGCTGGCCGCGACGGTGAGCCCGCTGACCGTGAGGGTCTTCGGCGTGATCGTCGCCGACAGCGACGCCGGCATGGCCAGAGAGTAGTTGGTGGCGGAAGCGCCCGCCAAGGTGAGGCCAGAAAGGCTGACCGAGACGGCCGTGGCCACGTCCTTGCTGTTATAGGCGCCGACCGGCGTGCCGCCCAGGGTGACGGTGTCGCCGCCGAGCAGGCCGCCGAAGGAAGCCGTACCCGTGACGGCCGCGATGGTCGTGCCATCGTAGACCTTGCTCGCCGCGACGCTGAGTCCGGTGACGGTCAGCGGCTTGGGCGTGATGGTCGCCGGGACGAGGTAGTTCGCCGCGATGGTGTAATTGCCCGCGGAAGAGCCGCCGAGCGTGAGCCCGGAGAAGCGCACCCCGGTGGCGGTCGCGACGTCCTTGCTGTCATACACCCCTTGAGCGAGGCCGCCAAGGGTGACGGTGTCGCCGGTGATGACGCCCGCCAAAGCGCCGGTGCCGGTGACGGTGGCCGCGGTGGTGCCGTCGTAGACCTTGCTCGCCGGTACGCCAAGGTTGCTCAGCGTGAGCGGACGAGGCGTGATGGTCCCGCCCATGTCTCCGGTCGGGATGACGTAGTTGCTGCCGATGCCCCCGTTGGTGCCGTCGCCGATCGTGTAACTGACCCGTACGAGCTTACCAGCGCCGACATTGGCGTCAGCGAACTGACCGATGCCGGTGGCGACGATGGTCTGCGTGCCAATCAGTCCGGTCAGGGTCCCGGGCGTGACGGAAGTCAGGGTCGTGCCGTCATAGACCTTGTTGGAGACGACCGAACCCGTGACGGTCAGCGACTTCGGGCGAATCTTCACGGCGCTGGTCGCGCCGGCGAGCGTGTAGGACACCGACGGCGTCGTGGACGCGGCCGCGGTGAGGCCGGTGTAATCGGTGAGGGTCGACGCGGTCAGGACGTTCGCGCTGTTCGCGACGGCGGTACCAGTCAGGGTGACGGTCGAGCCGTTCGGCGCCGTGGCGGTCAGCAGGGAACCAGCGAAGCTCGCGGTGGCGTCGTAGACCTTGGAGCCGGTGACGTTCAGCGAAAGGACGGCGGGGTTGATGTAGAGCGCGCCCTGCGTGGAGACCTTGTAATTGGACGCCAAGGCGCGGCCGCCGAAGACGCTGATCGCGGTCTGGCCGAAGGTGCCTTGGTTATAAGTGCCGGCGACGGCGGACTGGGTCGTACCACGGGCGCTCAGCAGCGTGACCGTCTCGCCGGGCAGCTGGCCCGAGGCGATCGAGAGCTGGCTCACGGAGAACAAGCTCGTGCCGTCGAAGGACTTGGTGCCGGTCAGCGTCAGCGTCTTCGGGGTGATCGAGGCCTGGTAGCCGATGATTGTCGAAGGGACGACGTAGTCGCTGAGCAACGAGCCGCTACGGGAGACCACGGAGGTCAGCGTGACGCCCGTGATGTCGATGCGGTTGGCCGAAACGACATCCGCCGAGTTGTAAGCGGCGGCGGTGCCGGCGGCATAGGCGACCGTATCGCCGGCGATGAGGCCGCTGGTCACCGGGATATTCGTGATGGCGAGGCTACCCGTCAGCGCGGTCGTGCCGTCGTAGACCTTCGAGGCGGTGCCGAGCGTCCCCAAGGTCAGGGTGACCGGCGTGATGGTCGCCGCGACGGAGGCCGTGCCGGAGACGGCGTAATCGGAGAGCTGGCTGCCCAGCGTGGAGCTGGCGAGCGTGCTGATCGAGAGACCGCTGGCGACGAGGGCGTTCGCGGTGGCGACGTGCGCGGTGTTGAACTTCACCGCCGCGGCGCCGAGGGTGACGGCATCGCCAGGGAGAAGATTGCTCGTCGCGTAGGTCGGGACGATGGCGCCGATGAGGTCGGCGGTGCCATCGTAGGTCTTCGTGACGCCGGCGTTGGTAAGCGTAACGCCAATCGGGCGCGGGGTGATGCGCACTGTGGAGGTCGCGCCGACCAAGGTGTAATTGCTGGCGAGGCCGGTGCCATTGCCAAGGGTCAGTCCGCCGAGTCCGCTAAGGCTGCTGACGGTGGCGACGCGGGCGCTGTTCGCGGTGAGGCTGGCGCCAGTCGCAGTGAGCGTCTGACCGGCGACGCCGCTGACCAGCAGATTGGCGGCGGCGGTGAAGGTAGCGTTGCCGTCGTAGACCTTGCTGGCGGCGATGCTGACCTTGGCCGGCGTGACGGTGATCGTATCGAAAGTCGCCGGTAGGGCGTAATTAGAAGCCCGGCCGGTGGGGCCGGAAACGGAAATCGCACCGCCGGTGAAAGCGCCGCCCTGATAGGTGCCGACATTCGCGGCACCCAAGGTGGCCGTACCGGCGCTGAGTAGGACGACTTCGCCCGCGAGGGCGCCAGTGACGCTGAGCTGGGCCGCGGCGACGGCGGTCGTGGCGTCATACACCTTCGTGCCGCTGACGACGAGTGCGCGCGGCGTGATCGTCACGGCGCTCGTGGCGCCGGCGAGTTTGTAATTGGAAGCGAGGCCGCTGCCGCTGACGAGCGTGAGGGCCGTCGGATTGACGAAGACGTTGCCGGCTTCGACATCAGCCGAGCGGGCGTTGACGTTACCGGTGACGGTGAGCGTCTGGCCGGCGACCGTGCCGCCGACCGTGACCTGACCGCCCGTGAAGGCGACGGTCCCGTCATAGACCTTGGTGGCCGCGAGCGATACGGTGCGGGGAACCACGCTGAGCGACTCCGCGGCCGTGGTATCGTAGACGATCGTGTAGCCGGTCTTGGGCGTGAGGCCCGAGCCGGTCAGCCCGTAAATACCGACATTGGCCGAGCTCGTCGCGCCCGGCGTCCAGGTAACTGAACCCGTCGCGTAGGTCGACAGGTTGGCCGCCGGGATGGCTGCGCCGTTGTAATAATAGGTGGTGGTACCGCTCAGCGTGGACGGATCGTCACCATAGGTGAGGCTGAGAATCGGCGCGCGGACGACGAACTTCCCCAGTCCGGGATTGGCGTCGAAGATGCGGTAGACGCTACCGGGCGCGAGGACCACGGTATAGTTCGGATTACTGGTCGCGAGGGTGCCCTGCCCCACCGCATAGACGCCGGAAGCCTGCACCACCGTACTCGCGCTACCGTCGAAGGTGAGCGCGCCGGTGATTGTCGTGGTGGTCTGGCTATTCTTGAGGCCGGTGAAATCATAATTGCCCGCCGTGGTCGAATAGGTGGCGTTATTGAGCGCTGCGCCGCCCGCGTTGACCGAGTTGTTCTTGAGCGTCAGGGTCACCAACGCTTTGTTCACCGTCAGGGTACCGTTGACATAGGTGATGGCATAATTCGCCGTGCTGGAGCCAGCGACGCCGGACACGCCAGTCACCGCCAAGGCGCTCGGAATGATATCGTAGGCGCCCGCTGCGGCGCTGGCGGCCGCGCCAGTGCTGCTCACGGTAAAGGCACCGAGTTCATCCTTCAGCAGGACGCCGTTGACCGACTTGAATCCGACTATGCCCCCCGGGGTCACCTCATCGTAGGCCGAGATGTTGGCGAACTGGGAGACCGTATACGCATCGCCGTAGGTCTTGCTGTCCGAATCGGTCGTGATCGTGAGCGGCCGCTTCGTGATGAGCAGGCGCAAAGGGGCGTTGGTGCCCGCCTGGGTCGTGCCCGTGGCGGCGGTGAACTGGAGTCCGTGCGTGCTGGCGACCGGGTAAGCGTAGCCGATGGTGGGGCTGGCCTGTTCGCCGGCGAGCGTGCCGAGCGCGGCGCGCTGGCCGACCGAGAGCCCGCTCAGGATCGTGGCCCAGTTGAGCTTGACGGTATAGCCGTTCCCCGAGGGGACGACGATACTGCCCGTGGCGACATCCCAACCGGAGTTGCTGGCGTTCTTCTGCAGACGGGTGTCGACCAGGTTGAGCAACGTGCCCGGGGTCGTGGCCGAGCCATAAGGGGTCGTCGGATCTTCCGTGCCGTAGACCTTCGAGTAGGTGACGGCGGAAGAAAGGAGGAAGTTATAGGTCGGCCGGCCGCGGAACTGGACGAAGGGCCCGTTGGCGGACGCCGTGGTCGTCGAGGCGAAGGTCGACTTGGTGAGATTCAGCGAAGCCTCCGGCAGGACGGTCACGCCGACATTGCCGGCGCCGTACGCCTGCTCGAACGCGACTGTGTCCAGCGTGAGCGTCGCCATCTGCGCGCTCAAGATGTTGAGGTAAGTCGTCGTGCTCGGGAGGCCCGAGAAGAGATAGACGTTACCATTCGGCGAGGTGATCGTATTCGTCGAGGAACGAGCGACAATCTGGCCGCCCAGCCCATCACCGGCCGCGCGCGAGGTACCCGCAGCGAGGACGACCCAGCCGTTACCATTGTTGATGATCTTATGAGGCGTCAGGTCGCCGCCGTCGCTGGTCGCGAGGAACACGCCGCCACTAGAGTTCTGCGTAATCGTCGATCCTAAGGCCGCCGCGATCTTCGCATTGGTGCCAATCGCCGAAAGGGTGATCCGGCCCGCGTTGGGTCCGTTGGTGATAAATGACGCCGCCAGATCGGCGTAACCGAGTCCTCCGGTAGCGAGGATCGTCGTGTCACCACCGATGGTATTGTTGGTGAGGTTGCCATTAAGATTGACGGCGTAATTCGTCGAGCCGAGCGTCGTGCCACTCAGCAGCACACCGACCTTGGAGAACGTGTTCGTCGGTGCCCCCGGGATGAGCGTGGTGCTGGAACCGGCGGAGAGCGACTGCAGGATACTGATGCCGTAATCGCCGCCAGATCCGACAATCTTCAGGCTGCCACCCGTACTGCGCGTCGACTTGGTTGCGCCATCGAGATAGACCCCCCACATACCCGCCGCGATGGCGACCTGTCCGCTGAGGCTGATATCACCGCCGGCGAGCAAGCTGTCCGCCAGGCGGATGCCATCGCTCTTACCGACGCCCGTGACCGAAAGTGTGGTAGCCGCCTGGAGGGAAGCCCCGCCGATGGCGTAGATGCCGCGCCAACCGCCGGAGTAACCAGTCAAGGTGACCGCGCCGTTATAGCTGCGCACCGGGGCGGCGAGATAAACGCCGTCGGCATTACTCGTCGCCGCTAAGGTCCACCAGTTAGCCGTCGCGACCGGCGCCGACTGACCATAGATATCGACGGAGCCCCAAGCGTCCATCGTACCCGCTGGAGCGACATAGACGCCGTAGTAGCCCCCATTCGTCGAGGTCTTGCCGCTGATGCCAATCGTGCCGCCGGCGGTGAAACCGGCGTTGGCGGCACGAAGCGCATGCGTTAGACGCACGCCCCCTTCAGGCGCTTCGCCGATGATGCTGATATTACCTCCCGTGGTGATGATCGACTTGCTCGTGCCCACCGCATAGACACCCCAATTGGTCGTCGTCGCGTCACCCACGAAGGAACCGTAGCCCGCAATCGAGATATCGCCGGATGCACTGATGCTGTCGGCGAGATTGAACCCCGCGGCTTTACCGCGCGCTTCGATGGTGACCGTTCCGGCCGCGGCCAAAGGTGCACCCGCCGCGACCGAAATAGCTGGGTAGGTACCCCCCGCATAACCGGTGAGCGCGAGGTTGCCCGCATAGCTGCGCACCGGGCCAGTCAACAGTAAGCCTTCTTGGCCACTAAAACCGGCGACGGTCCACCAGCTGGGGACGGCGGTCTGCGCATTAGAGCCATAAATGGTGATATCACCGAAGGCGGTGATGGAACCGGTCGACGTCGTGTAGAGGCCGCGATAGCCCCCTGAACCAATGACGGAGATACTGATACTACCACCCGAAGTCGGTGTGGCCGAATTGCCCGCCAAGATCGGCGAGCGGAGATCGGCGCCGGTCGCCTTGGAATCCACCGTGATTCGGATATCGCCCCCTGTTGACCAGATGGTCTTGTTCGCCACGACCATCGTCAGTCCCATCACATTCACCTTGGAGCTCAGGGAGGAAATCGTGATGTCTCCGCCGGCGATGAGGCTATCATACAGAAGCGTCGCGTGATCTTCGCTACCAATCGAGGTCAGCGTGAGCGTGGTCGCAGCCGTGAGCGGGGCGCCGCCGACGACATGGACGCCTCGGTTTCCGGAAGAATATCCGGTGACGGTCACGCTACTGTTAAAGCTGCGGACCGGACTGGCCAAGTAGGCCCCCGTACCGACGGTGGTGTCCGCGAGCGTCCACCAGTTGGCGGTGTTCACTGGGGCGACCTGTCCGTAGACGATGATCGGCCCCCAGGCGGAGACCGACACACCCGGATCCAAATTCAGGCCGTCCGGAATACCGACGTTAGTCTCGGACTTGCCGCTGAGACTGATGCTACCCCCAGACGTCGGGGTCGCCGCATTGCCAGCGAGAAGGTTCATGGCGACATACAGGCCATACGCACCGGACTGCCCGGTAATGCCGATATTGCCGCGCTTCGACCAGATAGATTTTGTCGCGCCGGAGAGCCGCACGACCCAGGAGCTGGCGGCGTTAGTCGTGAGCCCGTCGATGATCACGTCACTCTCCGCCGTGATGGCGTCGTTGACGTAGACCGCGCCGACCGACCCGATGCCGGTCAAGGTGACCTGCTTCGCCGCCTCGAGCGGCGCGCCAGCGACCACGCGGATGCCGTAACCGGCGTTACCAAGCGCGTAGCCGGTCAACGTCACGCTATCGGAGTGACTACGCACCGGGGCGCGCAGGTTGATGCCGTCCGCACCATAGGTCTGCGCACGCGTCCACCAATTGGCGAAGCTGACCGGGGCGCTCTGACCGTAGAGCACGACCGGACCCCAGGCCCGGATGGGCGCGGTCGAGACCGTATTGATGCCGTAATACTGCAAGGCCCCTTCGATCGTGTTGCCATTGAGCGTGATGCTGCCGCCGCTGGTCGGCGAGAGGACCGAATCCAGGGCGGTGATCGGCTGACCAAGATAGAGTCCGCTGCCGCCGCCGAGACTGGTGCCGGTGATCGAGATGTCGCCGACCAAGGCCGTGACCGCGGCGCCATCCAGACGGGTGCCGTAGGCGGTGCTGATCGTTCCCGTATTCCCGACCGGCCCGCTGATGCCGTTGATGATGATGTCGCCCTGCGTGCTCCGGATGACGATGTCGTAAGCACCAAGGGCATAGATGCCGGAGCCACCCGTGGACTTACCTAGGATGGTGATGTCTCCGGTGGCGGACAGCTGCTGGGCCGACCCGTTGATCCAAACGCCGCGGTCGCTGGCAGTCGCCGGCGTACCGGGCGCAGGCTCGATGACGCCGTTGACGTAGGTCGCGCCTTGCAGCGTGATGCTACCGTCCGTTGCGACCAGCGAGCCGTCAATCGCCTGGGCATAGTAAGCCGCGGTATCGGTGGCGGAGAAGACAATGTTGCCGCGCACGGTCGAAGTGACGTTCTTGAGCAATCGCAGCGCGGTGGTGGCACCATCGCCGTAGGCGTTGACGATGACGTCGCCGGTCGCGGTCAGCGTGCCGTTCGAGTAGGCGTTGATACCATAGCCGCCGCCGGAGACGGAACCGCCGCGGTCGCTGTAACCGGAAAGAAGAATGCGACGGATAGTCGATCCGCTACCGGCCGAGACCGGACCCTGCAGGGAAAGCCCCGTGACGCCGCTGCCGATGACCGTCACATTGCCCAGCGATGAAGTGATGGCGCCGATAGCAGCCGAGCCCGCGGCGCCGACCACGCGGTCGATACTCGCGGAGCGGACGAAGATATCACCCGTGGCGGTCAACGAACCAGCCGCCGCCGAGGTGAAGCCGTAGGCCTGGCGGCTGGTGCTGGCGGTCCCCGGGGCCGGGGTGGCGACCCCGCCGACGAGCGTGGCGCCCTGGATGGTGATGCCGCCGTTCGTGGCGGTGACCGGACCATTGAGATCGAGGCCATTGAGCTGACCCGCGCCAGCCGCATAAGCGGAGAAGACGATGTCTCCCGCGACGGTCGAGCGGACGAAGTTATTGATGACGACGGCGTGCCCGGTCGAGGCGGCGTAACCGGTCACCGCGACGGAACCCGTGGCGCTCAGTTTCCCGGCGGCGGCGCCATTGACGCCATAGCCGCCGTTGCCGGTCCCGGTGATGGTCAGCGAACGGAGGTCGCTGCCCGAGCCGGCCCGCGCCTCGGCGCCGACATTCAGTCCGTAGGCCCCGCTGCCGGAAAGGGCGATGTTTCCGCCGGTCGCGATGACGTCTCCGAGGATGTTGGCCCCGATGTGGTTGCCGCTGTGCCCGGAGACCGAGATGCTGCCCGAGGCCAGCAGGTCGCCCGCCGCCGTCGACGTGAAGCCGTGGCGGGAGCCCGTGGCCGCCGAACCGCTCACCGGCGAAGCGACCCCGCCGGCCAAGGCCGCGCCCTGGATGATGAGATTTCCGCCCGCGACCGACACCGCGTTGGTCAGGTTGATCCCGATGGCGCGGACCGGGAGGCTGGCATTGGTTCCGCCCGAACGGCCGGAAAGGATCACGTCTCCGGCGACGGTCGACGTGATCGCCGATCCGACGTTGATGCCGTAGTCGTCCGTATTGGTATGACCGGTCAGGGTGATCGCCCCGGTCGCGCTGACCGCCGCGCTGGTGTTCAAGCCGGTGCCGGTCGTGGCGGTGCCGGTGATCGTGAGCGAGCGGACATTGCCCACGCTGCCGACGGCGACCGCCCCCAGGATGTTCACGCCCTCGACGCCTTTGCCGAGGAGCACCACGTTGCCGCGGGTGGACACGATCGTCCCTTGGGCGTAGACGCCTGCATAGGCCGTCGATTCCGCGGCGACCAGGATGTCACCAGTCGCGTTCAACGAACCGGCGACGGCCAATGACAGTCCATAGACGCCGCCGAGCGCCGTCGTGCCTGGCACCGCCGTGGCCACGCCTCCCGTGAGGGTCGCGCCCTGGATGACGATGCCGCCCGAAACGGCGGTGATGGCCCGCGAGAGACCGATCGCATTGCTCGCGGCGGAGCGACCGGAAAGCACGATGTCGCCCGTGACCGTCGATGAGACGGCGCCGAGGAGGCTCAGCCCCTGGCCGACGGCGGCGGCATTGCCGGTGAGGGCGACCGTACCGGTGGCGTTCAAGGATCCCGTGGCGGAGGTGACGATGCCGTGGCCCGCCGTGCCGGTGCCGATGATGGTCAGGTTACGCAGCAGTGCGCCGCTTCCGGCGGTCACCGCGGCGCCGAGGGAGACGCCCCCGTCGCCCCGGCCGATCAGGCTGATATTGCCGGCGGACGAACTGATCGTACTGTCCGAACCGATGCCGTAATGCGTGTCCTGCGTCCCCTGACCGCGGATATCGATCTCACCCGAAACGCTGATGGGTGCGGTGACCGCCTGGAGGCCGAAAGTCCCTCCGGTGGCCGCCGTGCCGGGCATCGCCGTCGCGACGCCGCCGATCAGGGTGGCGCCTTGCACCGTGAGATTCCCGCTGGTGACGGTGAGGGCGTTGCCCGCCAGATAGACCCCCGCGGCGCCCGGGCCGGCCTGACCGGATAGGACGATGTCACCGGCCACCGTCGAACGGGTGATACCGTTGAGGTCGAGGCCGCGAGCCGCCGTGGCGAGACCGGTGAGTTGGAGCGAGCCCGTCGCGGTCAGGCTGGCCGCCGAGGCCGTGCGGACACCCGCGCCGGTCGTGGCGTTGCCCGCCAAGGTGATGGCACGTAGCTTCGTGCCGGAGCCGGCCGATAAAGCCGCCAGAAGACTGACGCCGCCCGAGGTGCCGCTGCCGGTGAGCGTGATGTTACCGTTGGTCGCGGTGATCAGGCCCGCGGCGGTGGTCACGATGCCCTGCGCGCCGGAAGAACGACCGATGAGAGTGATGTCACCCGCCGAAGTGCTGAGTACGCCGGCCAGCGAGATACCGGCCGAGGCGGTGGCCGTCCCGGCCCCGAGGCCGACGGTGTTGTCGAAATCGATCAAGCCCGTGAGCGTGATGCCCGCAGTGGTGCTGATGGGCGCGCCTTTGGTGCGGACGCGCAAGCCGGTCTGGCTCGTGCCGGTGGCGGTGATCGCCGCGTTGACTGAGACAACCGACGTGTTGGTACCGGCGGTGCCGCCGGTCGGCGCCGAAGCCGTGCTGTCGAGCGTCAGGATTGCGGCGTTACTGGTGTTATTGGCGATGGTCAGCGCGGTACTGACGGTGATGGTGCCGCTGGCGTAGACCGTGACACTCGTGCCGGCATTGAGCGCCGACTGGATATCGGTCGCCTTGATATTGGTGACAGCGAGACTCGCGAGGTCGCCCGCGAGCGTACCGGTCGTGCTCGTCGTGGTGATGGTGACATTCGTGGGGTCGATCAGCCACGTGCCGCCGGCTCCAGCCTGGACGACACCGGGTAGTTCGAGGAGATATCCGGAGGTTTCGATCCGTCCGCCGAGCGCGCGCACGGTGCCGGCCACGGTGGTGACGCTCTTCGCGTTCGTGATGTCGGACCAGAGGACGACCTTGCCGCCCTGCCCTGCGTCGATTGTCGCACCGGCTTCAAGCATGGTGGTCAACGCCTGGCGAACGCCATTCGAGCCCTGCCAATCGCCGCCGACGAGGATAGAACCGCCGTTCGACGAAAGGGACGCGCCCGCGAGCACGGCAATATGGTCACCGGTGAGCTGGAGGGAGCTGGCGAAGAGATTGCCGGCGACCTTCACGCTATCAGCATCGAGCACGATCGAACCGGCAGGAGCCGCGAGCACGGCGGTGCTTTCGACGGCCACGGACTTCGAGCCACGCAGAGAGATGGAGCCATCGGCATTACGATCGGCAGAACCAGCACGCACGAGGCCGGAGACATTGACGGACTGGTTGACGACTTCACGCGCGGCGGCGGCGGAAAGGACGATGCGACTAGCGGTGACTTCACCGGCCTGTTCGACCTGAGCCTTGAGGTGCTGGCCATCGGCGCCGACAAGCGTCGAGGCGATCCCTTCGCCGAGCGCGAACGTGATCAGGCCGTCACCGGTGAAGTCGACGGTGAACGCCTTGCCCGAAGCGAGCACGGCGGTGCCGAGATTGGCCACGAGGGCGCCGGAGTTACGGACATGCGGGGCCACGAGGGCGCCCAGGCCGGCGTCGGCGATCGTGAGCGTGCCTTCGTTGACGACGGAGGCCGAAATGTCCGATGCGGACGAGAACTTGAACTTACCGCCGGCGAGGAAGGAATCCTTGTCGAGGTCGAGCGTGGTGGCGATCAGGCCGGCGGCGTCGATGGTCGAGCCCTTGCCGAAGAAGATGCCGTTCGGATTGATCAGGATGATCCGGCCATTCGCGGAGACCGCGCCCAAGATGTCGGACGGAGCAACGCCGACCACCTTGTTGGCGGTAACGGACGACGCCGACGGCTGGTTGAAGCGGACGGACTCGCCCTTCGCGACGGAGAAGCTGTTCCACTCGATGAACGCACGATCCGAAGACTGGTCGATCGTGACGCGAGACGTACCTTGTCCGGACACCGTGGCGGCGCCGCCGGTGACGTTGGCACCGGTGGGATTGGCGAAGGAGCCGACGGGATTCAGCACCGCGGCCACGAGGAGCGTGGCGAGCGGGAGGAGGCGGCGTTTGACGGAAGAGGCAGGAGCCATGAAAGTTTTGTTTTAAAGTTTAGAAGCGGACGCCAAAGGAGGCGTTGATGCGATTGGAGCTGTCGGAAGTGGAACCGACGGGAAGGGAGACGGGTCGGGCGACCTCGACGAGGGCGTTCATGCCGTGCGGCAGGCCGAGGCGGACCCCCACGCCGGCGGAGGCGGCGTGACGCTCGCGGGCTTCCTGCGGCTGGAGCACGCCCTGCTGACGGGTGAGGCCGGCGTCGGTGAAGACGTAAAATTGGGTGCGCACGGGCTCGGCGAAACCGAGGGACAGCGGCAGCGTGTAGCGGAGTTCGAACGAGCCGAAGAGCGCTTGCTCGCCGCTCATCGAGCCGGAATCGAAGAAGCGGCCGAACTGCCGTCCACCGAAAGAAGACTCCACGGCGCTGAGCAACGGATCACCGAGCGAATACTGTCCCTGGGCCGCGAACGAATATGAGGGGCTCCCGAACCGA
>CALEEU010000119.1 GCA_937875975.1 uncultured Opitutia bacterium
GAAGGGAGACGTGGCGAGGCCCTGGTGCTGGCGCGTCAGGCCGCGGTGGTCGAAGACGGCCTACCGTCCGAGTTCGGTCCGCCACTGCCCGTAAAACCCGCCTACGAGCTCGTGGGAGAGCTTCTGATGGACCTGCGGCAGCCGAGGGAGGCGGTGCAGGCTTTCGAGCTCTCGCTCAAGCGCAACCCCAAACGCGCCCTGTCGCTCCTCGGCCTCGGGCGTGCGGCCACCCTGGCGCGGGACCAGGCCAAGGCCCGGCGGGCCTACGGGGAGCTCAAGGACATCTGGAAGCACGCCGACAAGAACCTGCCGGAGTTGAAGGAGATCGGCGCCCTGGCGCCGCCAAGTTCGTTCTAGAAATGAAAACGGCCGCCCGGAGAGGTCCCCGAGCGGCCGTTGATTCTGATCCGGTGACCGGAGGTTAGTTCGTGCCCGGTGCGCGGGCGGCGGCTGCGGCGCGGCGCATGCCTTCGGTCACGATGCCGACCTTTTCGACGCCGGCGCCCTTGGCCGCGTCGATGACTTCCACGATGTCGCCGTAGCGGAGCGATCCGTCGGCGGCGATAAACATCGTCTTGTCCTTGCGTTCCTCGTAGATGCTCCGGAGGCGGTCTTCGAGCTCCATGACCGTGACGTCGGTCTTGTTGATGGAGATCTTCCTGTCAGCGGTGTATTCCAGCACGATCTGGGACACATCGACCTGCGTCTGCTCCGCCGTCTTGGTTTCCGCCGGGAGGTTCACGTCCAGGCCCCGCTGCGACAGCGGAAGCGCGGCCATGAAGATCACGAGGAGCACGAGCAGCACGTCGATCATCGGCGTGATGTTCATGTCCGAGCTGACTTCGAGCTTCTTGGCTTCGACAACCCTGTCGGCGCCGAGATGCTGGTGTGCGTGGGCCATTTACTTGCTCCCCCCGCCCGAACCCGGGCGCGTCTTGGGCTCGGTGATCAGCCCCATATCCTCGATGCCGCTGGCGCGCAGTTCGTCCATCGCGTCCATGATGGCCGAGTAGCGAGCGTCTTCATCGGCCTTGATGAGGATGATGCGCTCCTGCTTGGTTTCAAGCACCTCGGTCACCCTCGTGCGCAGCTCCTCCTTGCGGACCGGCAAGCCGTTGAGGAAGTACCGGTCGGTCTTGTCGATCGCGATGACCGTCTGGTCCTGCGTCTCGGGCTTGTCGGCCGTATTGGCCGCAAGGGGCAGCTTGACGTCGGCGCCTTTCTGGAGGAGCGGAGCCACGATCATCATGATGATAAGCAGCACCAGCATGACGTCCACCAGCGGCGTGACGTTGATGTCCGATTTGATACCGCCTTTGGTACCGCCGACATCCATTGACATAACTTATTTCTCCTATCGGCTGTGCACGTGAGGCTGGCGGCGAGGGAGCCGGGTTCGCGACGAACCCCGGTCTCCCGGGCCGCATGCCTCGGGTCGTCAGAAATCCGCTTACGTGGTCTTCTTGATGAAGTAGTCGACCATCTCCGACGAGGAGTTATCCATCTCCACGTTGAAGAACTCGAGCTTGCCGGACAGGTAGTTGTAGAACCACACCGCAGGGATAGCCACGAAGAGACCGAGCGCCGTTTCGACGAGCGCCTCGGCGATACCGGCCGAGACGGCGCCGATGCCGCCCGAGCCCGACGATGCGATACCGACGAACGCGTTGATAACGCCGATAACCGTGCCGAGCAGTCCGACGAACGGCGCGGTCGCGCCGATGGTCGCCAGTCCGGAGACGCCCTTCTTCAGGTCGTTCGAGGTGAGGGCGGTCGCGCGCTGAATCGAACGGCGAACCGTGTCGAGCAGGTCTTCACGCGACAGGTTGGCGCCGCTTTCCTGCTGGAACTGATACTCCTGCAGTCCGGCGAGCACGACCTTGGCGAGGTGGCTATAGCGGTACTCCTTCGCCGACGAGAGTGCGATCGCCTCCTTGAGGCGGCCCTCCTTGAGGTGCTTGGCGACGAGCGGTGCGTACATCTTCGACTGCTTGGTGGCCTGGTTGAAGGTGTAGATACGCTCGATGGCCACGCCCACCGACCAGAACGACATGATGAACAAAATAACCGCCACGGCGAGGGCCGCGGTGCCCATCTGGTTGAACATGTCGACCAGGTCAAGGCCGCTGCCTTCCTGCGCGAACGCAGGAGTGCTCATCAGCAACAAGGCAACCAAGGCACCGGCGATACGTCCGAACTGAATCTTCCGACCTTCCATCGCAATCCTCCAGAGAAAAAAACGGCTTACTTCGTTTGAAAACTTTCGAGGCGGTCTCCGCGTCCGCGCCATCGCGCGTCCGCGGACAGGAACCACCCGCCTCTACTGAAGCGTGAACTGCACCGTAACGGTCATGATGACGGGCACGGGCACGCCATTGAGCAAGGTCGGGGTGAACACCCACTGCCGGACCGCATCGAGCGCGGCCGTGTCAAGTAGGGGAATTGAACGAAGCACTTTCGCGTCCTTCACGACACCATCGGGACCGATCGTCGCCTCGATGATGACAATGCCCTGCACACGCGCCGACTGCGCGATTGGCGGGTACACGGGGCGCACGTCGCGGGTCTTCTGCGGCGGCTTGATGTTGCCACCGACGCGCACCGGCGCGGCCGGTGGAGGTGGTGGCGGCGGCGGCTCAGGAATGCCGCCGGTGATCCCACCGGCAACGCCGCCAATGATCCCGCCCTCGACACCAGCCGTTCGCTCGAACCCGGCCTCAAGACCCGTCTCGGCCTTGATTTCCATCGGCGCCTCCAACGGAGCCGCATCAGGACTCACATCCATCGGCGGGGGCGGCGGAGCCGCTTCCGGCGGTGGCGGTGGTGGCGGTGGCGGTGGTGGCGGCGGCGGCGCCGCCACAAACGCCATCATGGACGGCGGCGTCGGCAAGAAGCCGGTCGCCATCAATGGAACGATCACCATCGCCGCAACGATCGCGGCCTGGACCAACATCGTCAGTGGCACGGTGTACCACATCTTGTTGCCCATCTTGATGGACGGATCGACGACATCACCAAACATGTCGCGTGGCACTAGACCTCCTACCCTCCCGCAACGGCGGCGAAGACCGCCGATTATATCCCAGCGCTGAAAACACGTGTCAACGCCAGACACCGACCGTCTGTAAGCGCCGGTGAGTCAATTAGACACCGGTTCCCACGAACGGCTCCCTCAAAATTCTGAGGGGTCAGAAATCGAGAGTGGTCAGACTCTGCAGCGCATTTACCAGTAGGGTCTGACCCCTCTCGCAACCGACCCCTCACAGATAGCCCGGCGATTCTAGTCGGCCTCGCTTCACCCCGTCAACGGTTGGTTGGCCTCGCGACCATCGATTTCCCAAATGATTACCAACTATTACATCTGAGGGTG